>NZ_JBIAZA010000026.1:0-134203 GCF_042898655.1 Streptosporangium sp. NPDC000396 | reverse complement strand
CGGCGGCCGCCGGCAGACCCAGGCGCCTGGCCACCCCGGGCGCCCACGCCCGCGGGCCGTCCACCGACCCGGCGGCGGCCTCGGCCAGGGACTCCATCAATCGGACACCAGGACGCCCCCGCCGGTTGGCCAGTGCACGGAAGGCGTCCAAACGACCAGCCGAACTCATAGTCCCATCATGAGACTGCTTCACCCACCACCTCAGGGCCCATGGACCTGCTCAGGGAGGACCTTTAGTCCTTCTCCGCCAGATCTCGATCCTTGATGCTGAAAACGAGGGAAAAGGATTACCGGCGGACCGTGTGCGCCATCTGGTCCGACGGAGTCCAGGATCAGAGCAGGGAAGCCAATGAACATGGCATTCATGACCACAGATTCCTGGGGTGGCTGGGGTCACATGTGGGGCGGCGGATGGGGCTGGCTCTGGGGAGGCCTCATGATGCTGTTCTGGGTGGGCCTCATCGCCCTGGTGGTCTGGCTTGTCACCCGGGCGGCTTCGGGTTCGCGACCTGCCCCACCGCCTGAGCGCTCCGGGCTGGACCGAGCGCGCGACATCCTGTCCGAGCGGTACGCCCGCGGTGAGATCTCCACCGAGGAGTACCGCGACCGGCTCACCCATCTCGGTCAATCCGGATAGAGGAAGGTCAGACTTCCCAGATCTTGCCCGAAGTCATGCCCGACACTCCCGGGTGACTGCCGTGAGACGAGCCTTGAGCTCGACATTAGGGGGCCACAGTGATCACTCTGATCAGGGAATCCGCGGCAGGGTCGGAGGCCGAACCGTGGCGGTGGGCAAGGCCAACTGGGTGGTCGCCGCCAGGCGGCTCACCCCCACCCTGGACGGACGCCTTGCTGCAGGAGGGCATCGATGCGGCGGTGATCTTCAACGCGCTGCGGGCACTCGGAGAGGGAAGCATCCATCGGCTGCCGCGCCTGCGTGGGAACTCTGCGGACCTGGTATGCCGCCTCGGAGGCTCGGAGAGAAGCATCGCAGGCTCTGGCCGAGGATCGAGCGGCTGCCTGAATTGGCAGAACGGATGACAGACAGCCCCTTGGGCGAGATGCCCGAGGAACTGATCGAGTTCCTCGGGCAGCGGCTCGCCGCCTACGAGCGGGATGACGAACGGGTGCTTCACCCCGAAGTGGCACGCGTCCTCGGGGGCACGGATCCGACCGGCACCATGAGCCGTGCCCACACCGAGATCGCCAATCTCAGGCGCCGCGCGGCAGGTCCAAAGGCTCTGCCATCGAGGACCTCTGCCTCCTGCGCCGGAGGCTGCCGCAGAGATGGGATGGACAAGGCAGGAAGCACCTGACGGGACATGGAGGTGCAACATGAACATGCCGATGCGCCGAGAGCCGAGGGGCCTCTTCCCCGAGTTGTTCAACTGGCTGGAATGGCCGCTGTCCGCTGCCCGGTCACAGGCCTGGCAGACCATCCGGTTCGAGGACTACGTCAGGGACGGCCGGTACGTCCTGCGTGCCGAGCTGCCGGGCATCGATCCCGAGAAGGATGTGGAAATCACTCTGGCCAGCGGCGTCCTCACCATCCACGCGGAGCGACGCGAGGAGCAGAAGGAACAGGGACAGAGCGAGTTCCGGTACGGGACGTTCACCCGCTCCATCACGCTGCCTCCCGGCGTCGACGAGAACGATGTCAAGGCCGTCTACGACAAGGGGATCCTCGAGGTCAGCGTGAAACTGGCCGAGAAGAAGGAGGAAGGAAGGCGAATCCAGATCGATACGCAGGCGCAGAAGGAGCAGTGACCCTCCTGACCATCCGGCCGAGCCCGCTCCGCCGGGAGCGGGCCCGGCGCACGCCCCGGGAACGGCGTCGGCATCTCCACGTTGCTGGCCCTTTTTCGCACTGACCTTTTTCCGCTCCGACGGGCGTTCTCCCGTGTGCTGCCGTTGCGCGCCTGTTGTGGCAGGTCACCGGCGGGATCTGCCGCAGGGTGTCATTGATCGGCGGGCAGGAACCGTTTCGCGATCTCGTTGGCCGCGATGTACAGCAGCGTCAGGACCCCCAGGGCGGCCAGAACGGTCATCGGCGGTGCCACCAGGCCGAGCGGCTCGGCCAGCGGTGTGTATGGCACCGCCACGGTGACGAGCGCCACCAACGCACTGCTGATCAGCAGTGCGCGTCCGGGACGGGAGCGGAAGAACGGCCGACGGGTGCGCAGAAGGAGCATGACGGCCAGCTCGGTGGCGGTGGACTCGATGAACCAGCCGGTACGAAAGAGGTCGGCGCCGGCGTGGAAGCCCAGCCGCAGCACCAGGAACGTGGCGATGTCGAAGACGGAACTGAGCACCCCGAAAGCGATCATGAAGGTGCGGATGGCGGTGATGTTCCAGGCGCTGGGACGGCGCAGCTGCTCGGGATCGACGGCGTCGGCGGCAATAGCGGTGGCGGGAATGTCGGACAGGAAGTTCAGCAGCAGAATCTGCCGGGGTAACAGCGGTAGGAAAGGCAGGAACGCCGCGGCCGCCGCCATGCTGGCCATGTTGCCGAAATTGGCGCTGGTGGTCACCCGCACGTACTTGAGGGTGTTGGCGAAGGTCTGCCGACCCAGGCGGACGCCGTCGGCGACGACCCCGAGGTCCTTGTCCAGCAGCACGATGACCGCCGACTGCTTGGCGACGTCGACCGCAGTATCGACAGAGATGCCGACGTCGGCGGTGTGCAGGGCGGGCGCGTCGTTGATGCCGTCGCCGAGGAACCCGACCGTGGCGCCCGCGGCCCGCAGCGCCCGGACCACCCGCTCCTTGTGCAAGGGGTCGATCTCAGCGAAGATCTGCGTGTGCGCGGCACGCTCGGCCAGC
The DNA here is from genome assembly GCF_042898655.1 of Streptosporangium sp. NPDC000396. Lineage (NCBI taxonomy): Bacteria > Bacillati > Actinomycetota > Actinomycetes > Streptosporangiales > Streptosporangiaceae > Streptosporangium > Streptosporangium sp. NPDC000396. The sequence goes on along the minus strand of NZ_JBIAZA010000026.1, from coordinate 131,380 downwards.
TCGTCGTCGCCGAGGGGATCGATGTCGGCGCCGGTGAGCGCGGGGCCGGTCAGTCCCACCTGGTGGGCGACGTGCTCGGCAGCCAGCCGGTTGTCGCCGGTGATCAGCCGCACCGAGACGCCCAGGCCGGTCAGCTCGCCGATGGCCTCGGCGGCGCCCTGCTTGGGCGGATCGTGGAAGGCCAGTAACCCCATCAGCGTCATGTTCGTCTCGTCGGCGACGCCGACCGTTGAACGGCCGGGCAGCGCCGCGGTGGCCAGGCCCAGTACCCGGTAGCCGCCGGAGCTGAGCTCGGCGAAACGTCGCTGCACAGCGGCGCGCACCGATTCCAGCGGCACGATCCGACCACCCGCGCGGGCTGTCGCGCATACCTGCATGATCCCGGCCAGCGCGCCCTTGGTCACCAGGGTGGGCATGCCGGCCTCGTCCACCAGCACCGACAGCCGCTTGCGCTGGAAGTCATAGGGCACCTCGTCCAGTCGGGCCCGCGGATCGGCGGGCGGCGCATCGGCCAGCACAGCCTGGTCGAGCGGGTTGGTGAAGCCGTGCTGCAGACCGGCATTGAGCCGGGCCAGGCGCAGCACCTGCGCGCTGGTCTCACCATCGAGGCCGTAGGCGCCGTCCAGCCGGATCACCCCGCCGGTGAGGGTACCGGTCTTGTCGGTGCACAGCACCGTCATCGCGCCGAAGTCCTCGATGGCGTCCAGCCGTTTGACGATGACCTGCTCCGCCGCCATGCGGCGGGCACCGGCCGACAGGCTGACCGCGACGATCGCCGGCAGCAGCTGCGGAGTCAGACCCACGGCCAGCGCCAGGGAGAACAGCACCGACTCCACGACCGGGCGGTCCAGCACCAGGTTCACCACGAAGATCACACAGACGAGGACGACCATCACCCGCACCAGCAGCAGGCCGAACCGGGTCATCCCCCGCTCGAACCCGGTGGTGACGTCACGGGCAGCCAGCCCGGCGGTCAGCGCGGCGAACTTGGTGGCCCGGCCGGTGCGCGCCACCACGGCCGTGCCCGCGCCGCTGACCACGTGGGTACCGGCGAACAGCATGCCGGTCCCGCCCGGCAGCGGTCCATCCGCCGGAACCGGCTCCGATGACTTCTCCACCGGAAACGACTCCCCGGTCAGCGCGGCCTCATCGACCAGCAGACTGCGCGACTCGGTGACCGTGCAGTCAGCCGGGACGATGTCCCCGACGCGCAGCACCACCAGATCCCCGACGACGATCTCCTCGGCGGGCACGGAGACCTCCCGCCCGTCCCTGATCACCTCGGCCTCGACGCGCACCCGGGCCAGCAGTGTGTCGATCGCCCGGCCGGCGGTGTGCTCCTGCCAAAACCCCAGGGCCCCGCTGGCCGCGATGATCACCAGAATGATCAATCCATCGGCCAGGTCACCCAGCACCATCGACACCACCGTCGCCGCGATCAGGATCAGCACGATCGGGCTGGTGAACTGGACCAGCAGCAGGCGCAGGCCCCGATGCCCGGAGGTGACATCGACACGGTTGGGGCCGTTTTCGGCCAAGCGTCGCCGGGCCTGGTCGCTGGACAGGCCATCGCGACAACCCGCCATCGGCCCCGCCTCGGCCTTCTCCCCGCCTGGCCGGGATCCGGTCGCGGGGACAGGGGGCTCCATCAGCGCACCTCCCAGGTGTCGAAGAGCGGCGCCATCGGAATTTCCTCTGCCCGATCGCACCACACGACCGGCGACCACCCCAGAGGCAAAGGTCCCTGCCCGGCCCGCCATGGTCTCTTCCCTCACCACCGGTGATCAACGGATTGTCCGCCCCGCCAAGAAACGGCCTCCGACGCTCTCATGTGGAGCCGGTCCGAGACCGGACCGCCTTGTGCAGCGCGTCGGCAGCCACGACAGCGGGCATGGCCAGCGCCGCCAGCGCCCAGCCCGCGGGTGGGGGGAACGATCCGCCGAGCAGGCTCGCCAGCGGCGGGAAACCGACGAAAACCAGCAGTATCGCGACCTCGATCGTAACCGCCCAGATCAGGAGGGGATTGCCCGTCCAGTGCAGGCGTCCGGCCCACCGGGTCTCGCTACGGCAGGCGAAGGCGTTGGCGAGTTGGCCGAGGACCACGGCGGCGAAGGCTGTACCCGAGGCCGCGGCGAGCAGAACCGGCGACGGTTCGGCGCCCAACGTCCAACCGCCCAGCATCAGCACCGCGACGAAACCTGTCATCTCCACGACGGCTTCCGCGGGCCCGAGGACTCCGAACACCCGGCGGATCAGGTGCCGGTCCACCAGCGAGCCCGTCCGCGCCGGGCCGTGCATGGTTCGGGGATTGGGCGGTTCGGCCCCCAGGGCGAGGGCGGGCAGCAGGTCAGTGCCGATGTCGAGGGCGAGCACCTGCAGTACGGTGAGCGCGAGCGGAATCGTGCCGCCACTGAGCGCCCAGACAACGAACGGCGTCAGCTCGGCGACGTTGTCGGTCAGGTGGTAGGTAAGGAACCTGCGGATATTGGCGTAGGTGGTCCGCCCGAGTTCCACCGCCGTGACGATGGTCGCGAAATGATCGTCCAGCAGTACCAGGTCCGCTGCCTCGCGGGCGACGTCGGTGCCCGAGGCGCCCATGGCCACCCCGATGTCGGCCTCGCGCAATGCGGGCCCGTCGTTGACCCCGTCTCCGGTCATCGCCACCACGTGCCCGCGCCTGCGTAGTGCACGGGCGATGCGCAGCTTGTCCTCCGGTGTCACTCTGGCGATCACGACTCCGTCGCGATCGAGCAGTTCTCCGAGGGCGTCGTCCTCCTCGGGCAGCGTGGCACCGGTGACCACGAGTTCCTCCGGGCCGAGCAGGCCGACCTCCTTCGCGATCGCGCGTGCGGTGCCGGGGTGGTCACCGGTGATCATGGCGAGCTTGATCCCGGCGAGGCGGCATTTACCTATGGCCTCCGCGACGTCGTCGCGGGGTGGGTCCTCCAGGCCCACGAGACCGAGCAGCGTGAGGTCCCGCTCCGCCTTCGCGACGGTGGAATCGGCCGGAGCGGTGCGGCGGGCGACGGCCAGGACGCGAAGCCCGTCCCGGCTCAACGCCTCCAGCGCCTGTTCCGCCCCGGGTACGGCCGCGCACAGTGGCAGGACCGAGTCCGGGGCGCCCTTGACGTGGAGCACACCGTCGGCGATCACCGAGGAGCGGCGGCGGCCGGGGTCGAACGGGAAGCGCTTGGTGACCGTCCCGTCCTCCCTCGATCCGGCACGCAGCGCCAACGCGTGCAGGGCCACCTCCATCGGGTCGCCGACCGGCGTCCAGCGGCCGTTCATGCGGACCAGCCGTCCGGTCGAGCTGAGTACGGCGGAGTGCATGATCTCGGCGGCGGACTCCGGCTCGGCGAGATCGAGGACGCCCCCAGGTGTCCATACCTCCACGACGGTCATCTCGTTGCGGGTGAGGGTGCCGGTCTTGTCCGTGCAGATGAAGGTGGCCGAACCGAGGGTCTCCACGGCCTCCAGATGGCGGACCAGGGCCTTCTGCGCCGCCATCTGCTGTGCCGCCCGTGCCAGTGACAGCGTGACGGTGGGCAGCAACCCCTCCGGGACCAGCGCGACCGTGACTCCGAGAGCGAACAGGAAACCGGCTGAGGGCTCCATTCCCAGCAGCAGGGACAGGGCGAAGAACACTACGCCGACACCGAGCGCGATCGCGGCGACCGCCTTGACGACCTTCGCGAGCTGACGGGCGAGCGGGCTCGGCGGCCGGGTCGCGCTACGGGTGAGCGCGGCCACGGCGGCCAGCCGGGTACGCGCACCCGTAGCCGTCGTGACGCCGACCGCCTCCCCCTCGACCACGAAGGTCCCCGCAAAGACCGTGGCCCCTTCACGGGGTCGCACCGGGACGCTCTCCCCCGTCAGCATCGACTCGTTGACCGCCAGCGCGTGCGCCTCGGCAAGCTCCAGGTCGGCCGAGATCCGATCTCCTGCCTCCAGCAGCACGGTGTCCCCTACGACCAGATCCGCGGCGTTCACCACCACGCGGCGCCCGTCCCGGACGACTTTGACATCGGCGGGTATCAGCTCCCGCAGACGTCGGCCCGCCTTGTCCGCGCGATATTCCTGGACGAACGCGAACGCGCCGTTCAGCACCACCACCACCACGATGGCCAGCGCCAGCTGGGGCATGCCCGCCAGGAGCGCCAGTCCTGTCGCCGCCCAGAGCATCAACGCGAAGAAATGGACCATCTCGCGCAGTAACAGCGCCAACGGTGGCGACCGCTTTCCCTCTGGCAGTACGTTCGGCCCCTCGTCGGCGAGTCGCCGCGCCACCTCCGCGGAAGTCAGGCCCGATCGTGCCCGAGACGTGGTCGGCATGCCTTCACGCTTCCGAGCGGAAGGATCGCCGGCATAGAGGAAACCGTCACACGAACGTGGGACCTTCGGTCTCCCCGAACCTCAGGAAATACCAATCGGCCGCCAAAGGCGGTGGCTGCGCGAGGCCGCCGAACTACCTGAGGAGATGGGACCTTCGTCTCTGTCCGTTCCGTCGTACAGCATCGACAGTGGGTATGACGGGCACTCGCACGCGAGGACAGACCCATGGCACCGAAGAACAAGACGCGGACCTCCCCGCAGCGGGAGCTGCTACACCAGATGCTGCGCATCCGCCGATTCGAAGAGCGCTGCGTCGAGCTGTACAGCAGCGAGAAGATCCGCGGATTCATGCACCTCTACATCGGGGAGGAGGCAGTGGCCGCAGGAGTCTGCCACGCGCTCACCCCGGACGACGCAGTCGTCTCCACCTATCGCGAGCACGGGCACGCGCTCGTCCGCGGAGTACCGGCCACGACGATCATGGCCGAAATGTACGGCAAGGCCACGGGATGCAGCCGGGGCCGGGGCGGCTCCATGCACATCTTCGACGCCGCCCACCGCTTCTACGGCGGGAGCGCGATCGTCGGCGGCGGCCTTCCCATAGCAGTCGGGCTCGCCCTCGCCGACAAGCTCCAGGGGCGGAGCCGGGTGACCGCTTGCTTCTTCGGCGACGGCGCGGTGGCGGAGGGAGAGTTCCACGAATGTCTCAACCTGGCCGCGCTGTGGCGGCTGCCGGTGCTGTTCGCCTGTGAGAACAACCTGTACGCGATGGGCACCGCGCTGGCGAGGTCCCATGCTGAGACCGATCTGGCGCTCCGCGCGGCATCCTACGACGTCGTGGCCTGGCCGGTGAACGGGATGGACGCGTCGGCGGTCAGCGAGGCCACGGCCAGGGCCACCGAGTCGATCCGCGCCGGAGCCGGACCGCACTTCCTTGAGCTGCGCACCTACCGCTTCCGCGCCCATTCGATGTATGACCCCGACCGTTACCGGGACAAGGCCGAGATCGAGCAGTGGAAGAGGCGCGACCCGATCGACGCTCTCATCGCGCGGATGAAGGCCGCCAGGGAGATCACGGACGATGATCTCGCTGTGATGGAGAAGGAGATATCCGCGGAGATCGACCAGGCCATCACCTTCGCCGAGCAGGCACCCGTCGAGCCGGTGGAGGACCTTACCCGTTTCGTCTACAGCGAGACACCGTCAACGCGCGGTACGACGCCTGAGAGGTCGGCGGAGGTGGCATCGTGAGCGAGGCCAAGACGACCTATCGCGAGGCCATGAGGGAGGCGATCCGCGAGGCGATGCGCCGCGATGATCGCGTGTTCCTCATGGGCGAGGACGTCGGTGCCTACGGTGGTTGCTTCGCGGTGAGCCTGGGCCTGCTGGAGGAGTTCGGCCCTGAGCGCATCCGTGACACCCCGCTGTCGGAGTCGGCGTTCGTCGGCGCCGGCATCGGGGCGGCGCTGGGCGGCATGCGGCCGATCGTCGAGATCATGACGGTCAACTTCAGCCTGCTGGCCCTTGACCAGATCCTCAACAACGCCGCGACGCTGTTGCACATGTCCGGGGGCCAGTTCAACGTCCCGCTGGTGATCCGGATGACCACCGGAGCCGGGCGGCAGCTCGCCGCTCAGCATTCGCACAGCCTGGAGGGCTGGTACGCCCACATCCCGGGCCTGAAGATCCTCGCCCCCGCGACGCTGGAGGACGCCCGCGGCATGCTCTGGCCGGCTCTGGAGGACCCCGACCCCGTGCTGATCTTCGAGCATGGCGCGCTGTACAACATGTCGGGGGTGCCGCGCCCTGGTCCGGTGGACATCACCCGTGCCGCGCTGCGGCGATCCGGCAAGGACGTCACGCTGATCGCCTACGGCGGCACCGTGGGGAAGACGCTGTCGGCCGCCGACACGCTCGCCTCTGAGGACATCGAGGCAGATGTGATCGACCTGCGCATTTTGCGCCCCCTCGACGACACCACGATCATGCAGTCGGTTAACCGGACGCATCGGGTCGTCATCGTGGACGAGGGCTGGCGCTCGGGCAGTCTGTCGGCCGAGATCAGCACCCGTATCGTCGAGCAGGCCTTCTACGAGCTCGACGCGCCGATCGAGCGGCTGTGCACCGCCGAGGTCCCCATCCCCTATGCCCGTCACTTGGAGGAAGCCGCCATTCCCCAGGTGGCCGCGATCGCTGCGGCCGTGCGAGAGGTGGTCGCCTCATGACAGGGGAACGGCAGGAGTTCCTGATGCCCTCGCTCGGTGCGGACATGGAATCGGGCACCGTCGCCGAATGGCTGGTCAAGCCCGGGGACCAAATTCGCAAGGGCGACGTCATCGCGGTGATAGACACCGACAAGGCCCTGATCGAGGTCGAATCCTTCCAGACCGGCGTGGTGGAGAGCCTGCTGGTGGGGATCGGTGAGCGGGTTCCCGTCGGAACGCCCCTGGCCGTCATCACCGGCATCGCGGCCGCCGTCAAGCGCCCGCCGACCGCCCGGAAGCCACCGTCCTCCGAACCTGGTGGGAAGCGGGCGCGGCGAGGACCGGCCCCGGTGAGCGGCGTGCCGGAACCAGGTCGGCCGCATGTTCCATCGCCCGTCACCTCACCGCTTGTCCGGCATCTTGCCGAACAACGGGGAGTGGACGTGGCGGCCATGCACGGGACGGGACCGGGGGGGCGGGTGACCCGAGCGGACGTCGAACACGCCGAACATCCCGCCAGAGTGAAGGCCTCGCCGTTCGCCCGCAGGCTTGCTCTGGAACTCGGCGTCGATCTGGCCGGCGTCCACGGCACGGGCCGTACCGGGGCGATCTGCGCCGATGACGTGCGTGAGGCGGCCACACGCGGTGAGACAGGGCCACGAGACGAGACGGTGCGGGCCATACCCGGGCAGGCGACACCCGCCGCGGGTGCGCAGGCCGTACGGGAACCCGACCTGGAACGCCGCCGAGAGGCGATGCGTCAGGCGATCGCGAGGGCGATGGCCAAGTCGAACCGGGAGATCCCGCACTACCACCTGAGCACGACCGTGGACATGAGCGCGGCGCTCGCGTGGCTGCGCGAGCGTAACCGGGATCTGCCGGTGGCCGAACGCCTGCTCCCCGCGGCTCTGCTCCTCAAAGCGGCCGCCCGCGCCGCCGGGGAGATCCCGCAGCTGAACGGCTTCTGGCTCGACGACGCCTTCGTACCCGGCGACGCGGTGCACCTGGGGGTGGCGATCTCGCTCAAGGGCGGCGGCCTGATCGCACCCGCCCTGCACGACGCCGCCAGCCGCGATCTCGGCGACCTCATGGCCGCGCTGAAAGACCTGGTCGCCCGGTCACGCACTGGACGGCTGCGCAGCGCCGAGATGACCGAGGCGACCATCACCGTCACCAACCTGGGCGACCAGGGGGTCGAGGTGGTTCACGGCGTCATCTATCCCCCGCAGGTGGCCCTCGTCGGCTTCGGCAAGATCCTCGAACGCCCCTGGGCCGTCGATGGGCTGCTTGGCGTCCGGCCCCTGGTCACCGTCACCCTCGCCGCCGATCACCGCGCCACCGACGGCTACACCGGCGGCCGGTTCCTCACCGCCGTCGACCGGCTGCTCACCCAACCGGAGGAACTATGACCCCGCAACAAGCACGGGAGCTCATCAAGAGCGCGCTGAGCCAGGTTGCGCCAGACGCCGACCTGGCGGCACTCCCCCCGGACGCCGACTTCCGCGACATTCTCGAACTGGACTCCCTGGACTTCCTCAAATATGTGGAGATACTGAGCGGCGCCAGCGGCTACCGCATCGAAGAGGACGACTATCCCGCGTTCACCACGGTGGCGGGCGGGGCGAGCTTCCTGGCCACCCGCACGAGAACGGGGTGACCCGGTTCACCCTCGTGGTGTTCGAGTCCTTGTTCAGAATTCACAGTGGAGGAACGTGATCGACGAATCTTCTGATCACGCGATTCCTAGGCGGGGCGCTCGAGAGTCGAGGTGTCGCCTTCGGGCAGGCCGAGTTCGCGGGCCTTGAGGAGGCGGCGCATGACCTTGCCGCTGCGGGTGTGCGGAAGGTTCTGGTCGAAGACGATCTCCTTGGGGGCGACCGCGCCCAGACGGCGGCGGCCGAAGGCGATCAGCTCCAGCCGGAGCCTTTCGGCGGGCTCGAAGCCGGAATTGAGCGTGACGAAGGCTTTCACCAGTTCACCTGCCACCGGATCGGGCTTGCCGATCACGCCGGCCTCGGCGACGGCGGGGTGCTCCATCAGCACGCTCTCGACCTCGAACGGCCCGATAAGGTGGCCGGCGGACTTGATGACGTCGTCGGCACGGGCGACGAACCAGAAGTATCCTTCCTTGTCCTTTCGAGCGATGTCGCCGGACAGGTACCAGCCTCCGGCAAACGCCTTGGCGTACCTCTCCGGCTCGCCCAGATAGCCGCGGAACATCGAGGGCCAGCCAGGACGCAGTGCAAGCTCCCCCTCGACGTCAGGCTCCTCCATCACCCGCACGCGCCCGTCGACGACCCGGGCACGGCCGTCCTCGCCGCGCTCCAGCAACGCCGCCTCGACCCCGGGTAGCGGACGGCCCATGGAACCCGGCTTGATGTCCATCGCGGCATAGTTGCTGATCATGATGGCGCCGGTCTCGGTCTGCCACCAGTTGTCATGGATCGGCAGGCCGAGCGCGCGCAGGCCCCAGATCGCCACCTCGGGATTGAGCGGCTCTCCCACGCTGGCGACGAACCGCAGCCTGGACAGGTCGTATTCGCGGGCGAGGGTGCCGCCGTGACGCATGAGCATGCGCAGGGCCGTCGGCGAGGTGTACCAGACAGTCACCCGCTGGTCCCGCAGCACGCGATACCAGCGCCGCGCGTCGAACTCACCCGCGTCGGCCACGAGGGTGAGCCCCATGCTGAGGGGCGCGATGACGCCGTACGACATTCCGGTGACCCAGCCGGGATCGGCGGTGCACCAGAAAACATCCGAGGAACGCAGGTCAAGAGCGTAGGCCGCGGTGACGTGGTGAGCGACCACGGCCTCATGCACGTGCACCGCGCCCTTCGGCCTGCCGGTGGTCCCGCTGGTGAAGTGCAGGAGCGCCATGTCCTCAGGATCGGTGGGCGGAATGTCAAACTCCCCGCGCGCGCCGGCCATCAGCTCACCCAGCAGCAGGGTGCCCTCGGGCGCGGGCCCGCCGCCGGTGACCAATACATGCTTGAGACCCGGCAGGGACTCCCGGATCGCGGCGATCTTCCGCACGTAGAACTCCGGGGTGGTCACCAGCACCCGTCCGTCACCAAGGCGCAGCCGCTCGCGGATCGGCTCGGGGCCGAAGGCGGAGAACAGCGGAGACAGCACACTGAGGTTCTTCAGCGTACCGAGGACGGCGACATAAAGATCAGGCACCCTGCCGAGCAACGTGAACACCCGCTCGCCCTTGCCCACCCCCAACCCGCGCAGCACATTGGCGAAGCGGTTGGTGGCAAAGTACAGATCCCGGTAGGTCAGCTCGGTGACCTTGTCGTCCTTGCCGACGCACCAAAGCGCCACCCGATCGCGCCGCGAGGTGTCCATGTGGCGGTCCACGGCCTCGTAAGCGATGTTCAACCCCCGGCCGCCGGGCAGACCGCGCAGCGATCGCCGAGCTGTCCGCCAGGAAAACTCCCGGCATTCACGTTCGTAGTCCGTCAGATTGGCCCGGACGATCTGATGTCCGGTCTTATGGATGGGGTCCCACGTCATCACGGCCTCCTCGACGGTGTCGGGGGTGTCGTTCCAGCGTGTGATCGATCCGATGTGCCTGGCAGATGCGGAAGTCCTCGATACGGGGGACCGAAGACCTCACCTGCTTCCCCGTCGCGTTCCCGATCTGGCTGGACGCCTCCAAAACGATCTCATCGCCCGGCGATGCGTGGAGGCCGTGACGCCGGCCGCACCGGCTGTGGCCACGACGGCGCCCAGCGACCGCCGACGACGGTACGGAAGTCCCCTCGCCCCGGGACCTCCTGCCCTATGCAGGTGGAAGGGCTCGGACCAGATTGGAAGGGCAAGCTGACGGGAGGTGATCACCATGATCACTCTAAGTATCATCAAGGCCGACACCGGGGGGTTCGTCGGGCACTCGGCCGTGCACCCCGACATGATGGCCGAGGCCCGCCGTGAGATCGACCGGGCGACGACCTCCGGGCTGCTCGTTGACGGCCACGTCGCCAGCTGCGGCGACGACATCTCGCTCATCATGACCCATACCTATGGCATCGACGCGGGGCTCATCCACTCCTTCGCCTGGGACACCTTCCAGGCCACCACCCATATCGCGAAGGAGCTCGGCCTGTACGGCGCGGGCCAGGACCTGCTGTCGGACGCCTTCTCCGGCAACCTGCGCGGCATGGGCCCCGGCTACGCCGAGTTGGAGTTCGAGGAGCGCCGCTCCGAACCGGTCCTGTGCTTCCTGGCCGACAAGACCGAACCGGGGGCCTGGAACCTGCCGCTGTACAAGATGTTCGCCGATCCCTTCAACACCGCCGGCCTGGTCATCGACGAGAAGATGCACGCCGGCTTCGGCTTCGAGGTCTACGACCTGTACGAGGAGAAGCGCATCGTCTTCGACTGCCCGGCCGACCTGTACGACATGCTCATGTACATCGGCGCCCCGGCTCGCTACGTGATCCACGGTGTCCGCTCCAAGACCCTCGGCGAGACCGCCGCCGCGACCAGCACCCAGCGGTTGTCCCTCATCGCCGGAAAGTACGTCGGCAAGGACGACCCGGTGATGATCGTGCGCTGCCAGTCCGGCCTGCCCGCCGTCGGCGAGGTGCTGGAGCCCTTCGCCTTCCCGTATACGGTCGCGGGGTGCATGCGCGGCTCACACCACGCGCCGTTCCTGCCGGTTCCGATCGAATACGCGCACCCGTCCCGATTCGACGGCCCACCGCGCGTGGTCGCCCTGGGCTTCCAGATCCACGACGGCAAACTGATCGGCCCGCGCGACATGTTCGACGACCCAGCCTTCGACCGGGCACGCGAACAAGCGAACGAGATCATGGACTACTTCCGCCGCCACGGCCCGTTCGAACCGCACCGGCTGCCACTGGAGGACCTGGAGTACACCACCATGTCCGCCCTCACCAAGAAGCTGGCACACCGCTGGACCCCGATGACCACAGAGATCGCGACACCTGTGGGGTGATCGGCACGGCCGATCCAGTCACACCGACCCGGCCGCCACGTGACCGGACCTACCGCATGCGCGGGGGCACAGCACCGCGGACGCCCATCCGATCGGAGGTTCCTCCCATGGAAGCCAAGCAATGGACCGTGCAGATCTATATCACCGAAGAAGGCGACGACACCTCTGCCCGAGCGATCCTGTCCACCCGGGACAGAACCCACCTGGTCGGGGCTGGCCACGCGCGTCGCAACCCGGCCGACGAGCCGGTGCCCGAGATCGGCGACGAGCTCGCGGCCGCCCGCGCGCTGACCGACCTGGCGAACAGACTGCTCACCGTCGCATCGGAGGACATCGCCCAGTTCACCGGGCCCACGTCATGGTGAAGGCCCCTCACACCGTGCCACCGGGATCAACATGACCGGGACGTCGGCGCCGGCCACGGTCCTGCGGACGGTTCGCGCTCTTCCCTCCTCGACGCGTTGTGACCATCCCAGCGCGATGAGATCCACATGCTCCGTGGCTGCCGCATTCACCACTTCCTCCCCGGCGACTCCACTGCGAAGCTCCAGGCGCACCCCAGGATGCGCACAGTGACGGGCCAGGAACTCCTCCTCCCATGCCTGCCGGGCGTGTGCGGCCTGATCCCAGAAGCGGGGAACGGTGTTCTCGTCGAAGACGTGGAGAACCACCAGGTCGACGCCGGTGCGCGTGAACAGTTCCGCTGTCTCGGTGACGGCGGCCGCGGCTTCGGGAGAGCCGTCCAGCGGCAGAAGCACCCGAGAGATGGTCTTATGGGGCATCTTCAGAGAAGGGGGCAGCAAAATGACCGGTTTAGTGGATCGGCGCACGACACGCCAGGAAGTGGCCCAGGATGGGGCATCTCCGGCGAGGACGCCAAGAAGCGTGCCCGCCCGTTCGAGCTCGTGGAGCGCCGCTGTTGCGGCGTCCTGCGTCCTGGAGCCGACGGCGAGATGAACCTCTTGGACGTCTGCATGCAGGACCTCCGCCACCGCTTCGGCGATGCCGCTTACGTCAGCGGCTTCGCCTACGTCGTCTACAACGGCCAGCACGTGTCTCATATCCACCTCCCCGCGTTATCCGTCCTGCCATAGCAGGCGGGCAGAGCCTGCCACGTACTGCGGATCACCGGCGCCCAGCCGTACCTGCAGCGCTCCGTCGATTCGGACGTCGACCGCCTCGCGTGTGATGTCCAGCCGTACACGATGCCCCAGGCAGCGAAATCGCAGGCCAAGGCTTCCCCACGCGGTGGGAAGTCTCGGGTCGAGGCAGAGAGTCCCGTCGCTTACCCGCGCTCCTGCGAAGCCCATGAGCAGTGCCTGCCAAACGCCACTGAACGTGGCCATGTGCAGACCAGTGGCGGTGGTCCCGGTCAGATCGTCAAGATCGAGCACCAGCGCGGTGCGCAGCAGACATAGCGCCTCATCGGCACGACCTGCCTGGGCGAGCAGGCACGCCGTGATCGCCGGCGAGAGCGAGGAGCCGTGCGCGGTACGGGGGCCGTAGAAGTCGAGGTTCGCCTTCAGCGAGCCTGCTTCGATCTCCTCTGGCACCAGGTGGTGAAGCATGAGGACATCGGGCTGTTTGATGATCTGCGTGGCGGCCACCCGCTCACGGCCGAGCAGCAGGTCGGCGGCCACCGGCGGGACCGCGACCTCCGCCATGGTCAGCGACTCTAACTGGAAATAACCCGCGAATTGCTCATATTTACCCGATAAGGGGTCATAGCCATCCACTAGACGATCCGCGAGCACGCGCCACCGGCGCCCCTCCTCACAGTCAGGGCCGGCGAGATCAGCTGCCTGCCGTAGGTTCCACCGGACCATCACATTGGTGAACGCGTTGTCCGTCACCGCCTCGTGATATTCATCCGGCCCGATCACGCCACCAATGTGCACCTTTCCGTCGTCATCCACCTGGCAACGCGACGCCCAGTATCGGGCGGTCTCGATCAGAAGGGGGCGTGCAGGTCCGGTCAGGAATCCACGGTCACCGCTCCACCGCGCGTAATGGACGGCCGCCCAGGCGACATCGGCGGTGATGTGCTCCTCCATCTGTCCGGTAAGGACAGGGACGGCTTCACCGCCCAGATGCCCGGACACGGGAGTCACGTCATCGCCCGTGGCCGCGGATTCCCAGGGGAAACGCGCGCCCGAACAGCCCATTCCGACGGCACGTGCCCGTGCCGCAGCCAGGCGGTGGAGCCGGTAGGTGATCATCGCCTTGGCCGCGGCGGGATGCATGCTGACTACGGCGGGCAGCACGAACACATCGGCGTCCCAGAAGACATGACCGGCGTAGGCACTACCCGACAGTCCTCGCGCACCGACGGCCGCCTCGTCACGGCCGTCGACGTTGCTCCAGAGCTGGAACAGCGCGAACCGCACGGCGAGCTGGGCGGCGGGGTCGTCGGGAATGCGGACGTCCACCGCCTCCCAGCGAGCAGCCCACGCCGCCCGCTGCTCGGCAAGCAGCCAGTCGAACCCGAGCCTTTCAGCCGCCTCCAGTGCCGCGACGGCATCATGCAGCACCGGCTGCCGGGCAGGATCGGCCGCGTACGCGGCGATTCGCTCCAGGGTGCGCACCCCGTAGTCACGGCCCATGCGCTGGGCCGCCACGGCGGCTATACCCGCCCGGCCGCCAGAGACGCGCGCCCAGTCGTGATCACCGATCCGGCCCTCGGCGGCCTGCCCTTCGGGAGACGGCTGCAGCGGCGATCCCGCATGCAGCCTCCCGATCTCCGCTTCGGCGCGCATCGCCACCACGCCCGGACGGCTCACGCACACCAATCGCAGCGTCCGCAAGGGAGGGGTGTGGCCGGTCTCCTCCCGTGCCATCACGCCGCTGCGCAGGTCAAGCACCCGGAGATCCTTCTCAGGAGGCGATCGGAGGGCGAGTCCGGTCCACTGAGGGCCCGGCAGCAGATGCTGCCCGGCCCCCGTCCCGGTGTAGATCCCTGAGGCGAGCGTCAGCGGAACCGATCCTGAGGCGAATTCCTCCACTGACCCGCGAGTCGCGAGCCCTCCAGCGCCGATTGTGAACAGCGTCTCGGTCACGCGCTGCCGCGATGGATCCCTGCCCGTCTCGTGGATCGCCCAGGTGGGATCGTCGTCCACCATGGGAACCCGCCGGTGCCGTCTGCGCCGCACCTGCTGGTCGAGCACGCGGAGCAACATGACCGACCCTCCGCCCAGATGTACCCCGTTCGGGGGTAGCCAGGCGATCTCGGACCCGACCGACACCACCGTCGCCCGCACCGCCTCCGGGATCAAAATGATCGCGTCACTCGGATTCACACAGCCGGGCGGTCTGAAACGATCACCAATGATCAAGACCAGCCCCGCGCCGATCCCACGTTCGGCCAAATACGTAAGAACCACCCGCATGGAGCCGGATCTGTCGTTCAGCCCGATCTCGATGTGCCCGTCATCAGTGCTGGTGATCTTGACGCACTCGATCCCGGCTTCCCCCGCGGCGACGACGGCCATCTTGACGGCATCGGCCAGATCCCCGGCAGCGGCCCCGCTCAACCGCGAGATCCCAGTCGGCGACAATGTCCCGGCGTGGTCCTGCGATGGACCCCGGAGAAGGCCGATCCGGCTCCGGACCGGCCCGCGGGACACACCGTCGACGATCAGTCCGCGTTCCACCAGCCGCTCGACGATCAGGCTGGCGGCGCGGTCCAGGACCCCTTCTTCCTCTGGCTCCACTGTCCGCTGCCACCTCAGTCGGGGACCCTTTTCGCAGACCTCGTACAGCTCTAAACCACCGCTCACGCATAACCACAGGCGCCCTGGGCCATCTGGCCGGACACGCAACCGCCCATCGACCGCATCAAGGTTCCCATCACTCATCACGACGACATCGACGCCGACGGCGCAAAGCTTGACCACGCGGCGACGAACCGGTGCGGCGGAAGCCCCTCGCGACACCCCGGTCGCGCACCAGTCGAACATCACCGCCTCGAACATGCGATCACGCAACCGGCAATCTGAAGTGTCCATCAATCCCCCCGTCCATTCAGCTCGAAGACCGAACCGCTTCCTGCCTTCCCCGCGATCGCCGCAGCGATCTCGCCTCCCATCGCCACGACCGCCTCCCGGACTCTTCACGCCAGGCAAATGGACAGCACAGAAATGAAGGCACCTGCCGAGCGGGGCGTCAAAACCGGCGGTCCCGTCCGGTGAAACGGGTACACCGTCTTAGCGACGGCGAGCCTTAGGGACTGTACGGCTTTCGGCCATGTCACCCTCTCCGTTCCGAGCGGGACCGTTATCCGAAGATCGGATTCTCCGGGCCGGCCCTTCAGTTCCCCGCATAGGTGCGCGTCGTTTACAGGTTTTCTCGCTCATCGCCACGGAGGGCAGGGTCCTGCGCCTTCTGAGGAAGGGGACTTTCGTCCTTTCCCTAACCGCCTGAGCTGCGGACCTCCGGTGAGCACAGCCTGGCTCAGCTCAACCACGGCGTCAGGACGAAAGCCACAGCTTGCGAGGACATCTGGCACTTGGCCGGCGCCCCGAGCCGCCGGAAGGCTGGGGAGGGAGAAAAAGGGAGGGAAGAGCCATGAAGGCAGAGGTTGGGGATCGGTTGATCGTTGAAAGCACCCATCTGGGTGAGCCACGCCGCATCGGCATCATCACCGCGTTGCACCACGCCGACGGTTCGCCACCGTACGACGTGCACTGGCTTGACCAGGAACACGAGGTCATGATCTTCCCGGGACCGGACGCCCGCATCGAGCATCGGAACACAGGGCCTGAAACATCCTGACCAGAGCGCCGACACGATCACCGTCAAGGAGTCGTTCCCGCGGTGGTGTGCCTGGCATGCGGGTTGGCATGGTCTTCATGCCAGGTGGCCATCGTGGTGAATTCGATTGGATGATCCCGTTTCTTGGTGTCGGCGTTCTCAGCCACACGTAATCCCGATCACAGGCAGGCGTCAAATGACCAATGACGATCAGAGCCAGGAGTTCGCCATCCGCTACATACATGACGACGAAGACCTGCGACGCGAATTCGATCATCAGCTTGCGCTGTTCCTGCGCGGCCAGCGCGCTCATGACCGCTGGAATATCACCCCCTTGGTGGACACCCTCGACCGACTCGGCCAACAGATCCCGAGCGTGCACGTACGGCTGCGCCACCGACCCGCACAGATGGAGCTTCAAGTGTCCCTCGAATTCGGTCTTCCGCCCGTCCCCGACGCAACACGCACCCGCCCTTCGACCTCCTAAAGGTTGTTCGTTCATCACATCGGAAGACGTCTAACGAGCGCGCGGCTCCGCAGGCCAGGAGTGGGAGCGCGGTGATCTCCTCAACAGAAGCTTTGGACAGTTCCGCGGTGAGAAGGCGTCGGCCGTGGTCGTAGATACTCGACGGCCTCACTCAGCAGTGGGGCGTCTTCGTGCTGCTCGTGGAGCTCAAGGAATCGAGCTGCCGCAGACGACGCAGCGGGCGATGGCCCGCCAGGCCGAGGCCGAGCGCGAGAAGCACGTGAAAATTATCGCGACCGAGGGCGAGGCACTGTCCGCTGGAAGGCTTGCCGAGGCCGCCGACGTCATCGCCGACCACCATGAGATCTTCGCACTCAGCAAGTGAACAGCCCGGAGAAACAGGCACCCGCCGAACGGAGCGTCAGGGCCAACGGTCCCGTCCCTCGAAGCGGATACGCCGTCTTGGTGACGGCGGATCTTGTGACCTCTCGGCCACCACTACATCTCCGCTTTCCGAACGGGACGCCCTCCGGAGATCGGACTCTCCGGGCCGGCCCTTCGGTTCCCCGCATCGGCGGGTGTCGCTTACACGTTGTCACGCTCACCACCACGGGGGCAGGGTCCTCCGCCCCCTGACGGGAGGGCCTTTCGTCCCTTCCACCAGAGCCTGCCACCGCCGGACCATCGTCTCCTTCCGGCGGAAGGCCGACCCACCAAGCGGCCGCCGACCAGCAGCATCTTCGCCGCTCCGCAGAATCGCTACGGACGACCTTTCCCTCCCCCGGTGACCGGCCTGCCACAGCGCAGGGGCCGAGCACCTCTTTTGCCGTCATGAGACCTCCTGTTCGACCGCGCCGATCTGAAGCCCTCCGGCGGCACTTGCCACCGATGACATTCGGCCCGGTGATCAGCGACCTTTAGCCCCTATTGGGGCATTACTCCAGGTGATGAGCTCAAGCAATGGGACCGACATGGTGGAGGTGAATAATGGTCCGGCTGAGCGACTTCCTTGAGCGGTTCCGCCCCACTGGGGTGCCGGGCGCCGCGGCGCCGACCGGAGTTCCGGCCGACTACGCCGCCGACCAAACCGCCGAGCTGGACCTTGTCTTCTCCGCTCTCGCCGAGGTGCAGGCCACATGCGCAAGCGAGCGTCTTCGCTCGAAGCGCCGCGCAGAGGAGACACGGGAACGCGCCCGTGCCCAGGCCGCGGCCATCATCTCGGCGGCCCGGCTGGACGCGGGGGCGGAAAAGGCGCGAGTCTCGGCCCGCACTCGGCAAAAGAGCGACAAGGAGAGTTTGACCAGCGTACGGAACGCCGGCCTTGCTGCCGACGGCATTCGCAGACGGTCTGCGGCTCGAATGCCTGAGGAGGTGGCACGGGTGGTCACCATGGTCAGGTCCCTGGCCGGCGATCTGCCATGACCGCCGCCTGGGTCGCCGGATCGACACGGGCCAGGGCCCTTGTCCGCCGGAGAGCGGGGCTCGCAACCGCCCGGCGAATCGCCGCCTGTGACTCTCTCGACGAGGCGGTGGCCGTGCTGGCCGACACCTCCTATGGACATGACGTGAGGCGCGGCCAGAGCCTGCCCGAGGCCCAGTGGGCAGCCCTCGCCACCCTGCTCTGGCATCTGCGCGTTCTCGCCGGCTGGCTCCCTCAGGAGGGTGGCCAGATAGTGCGCATTCTGGCCCGATGGTTCGAACTCGCCAATGTGGACGAGCTCATGTACCGGCTCACCGGCCGGCAGGATGAACCCGAGTTCGCCCTCGATTCCATGGGCACGGTGTGGCCGCGGCTACGGCAGTGCACCTCTCTCGCCGAGATCCGGGCGACGCTGACCGCTTCTCCGTGGGGGGATCCAGGCGGTGACAGCCGTCGCGATATCCAGCTGGGCATGCGTCTCGCCTGGGCCGTGCGAGTGGCCGATGCCGTTCCGTCAGCCAGGTCATGGGCCTTGAGCGCGACGGCGCTACTGGTTGCCCGTGCGTGCTACTCCGAAGGCCATGATCTCTCTGCCGGGGCGCGTGATCGCTGCCGGATCCTCCTGGGTACCGGCACGCTCGATGCATCCTCGATCACCGAGATGGCCGAGCGGCTTCCCTCAGCCGCCCGTTGGGCATTGCGAGACATCAAGGACCCCCGAGAGCTGTGGAGGGGTGAGGAGCGCTGGTGGAAACGGGTGGAAGAGGAGGGCCGCGGCCTGCTGACCGGCTCGGGCTTCTCCATAGGCCCGGTCCTGGGCGCCGCAGCCGTCCTCACCGCGGACGCGCGGCGGGTCCGCGCTGCCCTGGAGCTGGCCGCACGGGGAAGTAACGGCGATGAACTCACATGACCGGATCCACGGGAGAAAGCGACGATGACCTGGCGTGACGCTCTTCAGCCGGTCCGCATGGAGCGGATCGCCATCGTGGCGCCGGAGGACTCGCTGAACAAGGTGCTGACACTGGTCGCAGATGCGGGGGTGGTGGAGTTCTCCACGCCACCGGATGCGTCGTTGGAGGTCGTGTCGAAGACAGCCGTGGTCCGCGACGGCGTCGCGGCGCTCGCCGGTTGGATGCCCGCGATGTCGATCCCCGAGTTGTCGGACCGCGTGGCACCCATCGGCGGCGCCGTCGTGCCACTCGCCCGGCCTCGAGGCCTTGAGGCGCCCTCCCTTCTGCGGTCGAAGGGGTTGCGGCGTTCCCTGTCGCCACTCGTCGCCACCTACGGGACGGTGCCGTACTCCGACATCGACCCCACCCCGCTCGCCGCTGCCGCCTACGTTCTGATGTTCGGCATGATGTTCGGCGATGTCGGGCACGGGCTGCTGTTGCTCGCCACCGCGGCGGGGCTATTCTTCCGCCGCCCGAGGTGGCTGGCGCGATTCCATCGGGCCTGGCCGTTCGCCACCGGCGCGGGCCTGACGAGCGTGTTCTTCGGCCTGCTCTACGGTGAGTGCTTCGGGCCGACGGGCCTTGTCCCGGTGCTGTGGCTGGAGCCGCTCGCCCACCCGCTTCCCCTCCTTCTCGCCGCCCTCGGCGTGGGGACTCTGCTGCTCGGCTCCGCCTATCTGCTGGGCATCGTGAATCGGTGGCGCGAAGGCGGCTGGCCGGTCGCGCTCTACTCTCCCGCCGGGATCGCCGGTGCGGCGGTGTTCACCGGATCCGGGCTGGCGCTCGCCGGGTGGTATTCCCGGCTCACCTGGCTCGCCGGGATCGGCAGCGCGATCGCGGCCGTAGGTCTCTTCCTGGCCTTCATCGGGTTCCTGGCCGAGGCAGGCGGTGGGGCGAGCGGGATCGCTCAGGCCGCCATGCAGCTTTTCGATGTGGTCGTGCGGCTGGGCGCGAACCTCGCGTCGTTCGCCCGGCTCGCCGCCTTCGGCCTCACCCACGCCGCCATCGGCTCCGTCGTCTGGCAAGGCACCACTGGACTGTGGCACGACGCCCCGGTCGCCGCTACAGCGGTCTTCATCCTGGGCAATGCGCTCGCACTCACCGTCGAGGGGCTCGTGGTCGGCATCCAGGCCCTGCGCCTGGAGTACTACGAGCTGTTCTCCCGAGTCTTCCAGGCCGAGGGGCGACCGTTCCGCCCCTGGCACCTTCCGCTCGCATCCGAGGAGGCGGTTTCATGTCCGTCTGGATCAGGCGAGGCCTGCACGCCGTCAACGCCACCATCGCGCTCGCCGCTCTCAGCCTCCTCATCTGGGCCCTGACCTCCGACACCGCCCACAGCACGACGGCGGCCCAGGAGGCGACCGGCAACTGGGCGGCACTGCTCGGGGCGGCGGTCGCGGTCGCCGGCTCGGCGATCGGTGCCGGCGTCGCCGTCGCCTACACCGGAGCAGCTGCGCTGGCCGCGATGAGTGAGAGACCCGAGCTGTTCGGCCGCGCCATCGTCATCGTCGGTCTGGCCGAAGGCATCGCGATCTACGGGCTTATCATAGGCATCATCCTCATCGGACGGGCATGACGGCCATGGCAACCATAGCTGTCATCGGTGAGGCCGCCCGCGTGGCGGGATTCCAGCTGGCGGGGGCACTCATGCTTCTGGCCGAGGACGCCGAAACAGCACGTACGGCATGGCGGACCCTCGATCCCGACGTGGCTGTGGTGATCCTCACTCCGAAGGCGGCCATCGCCATCGGCGAGGTGTCCGGTGGACCGCTGACGGCGGTGATGCCGACATGATCGCGACTCGCGACGCGCTGGCACCGGTGATCGACGCCCTGCTCCGGCGGACGCGGGCGGACGCCGCGGCGATCGCCGCCACGGCGGAGAAAGAGGCTGCCGAGATGATCGCAGCCGCCCGGCGGGAAGCACAGGCCATACTTGCCGAAGCCCGTGCGAGCGGAACCGCGGAGGCACAGGCATATGCGACCACGGAGCGCATTCGCGCCCGGCGTCACGCTCACAGCGTGGAACTCGCCGCCCGGCGGGAAGTCCTGGAGGAACTGCGCAGGCGTGCGGTGACGGCGGTCAGGAGGCTACGGGAGGATCCCTGCTATCCCCGGCTGCTCGAGCGCTTGGGCGAGCTGGCCCGTGAGGCGGGGGGCGAGGGCCTGGTCGTGAGCGAGCATCCCTATGGCGGCGTGGTCGCCGAGGGGCAGGGCCGTCGCGTCGACTGCACGCTCGATGCGCTGGCCAGCCGGGCCATAGACGCGCTCGGGGGGGAGGTAGAGCGGCTATGGGCACCGTGACGCGGATCAACGGGCCACTGGTCGAGGCCGAGGGCCTGGCGGGCGCGGCGATGTTCGAACTGGTGAGTCTCGGGCCTCACGGGCTACCCGGGGAGATCGTCTCCTTGCGAGGCGGTCAGGCGACGATACAGGCCTACGAATACACCGGCGGGCTGTCTCCGGGTCATTCCGCCGATTGCCGGGGAGCTCCCCTGTCGGCCTTGCTGGGGCCGCATTTGCTGGGCGGGGTGTTCGACGGGCTACTCCGCCCGCTCACCGATGCGGGCGTGTGGCTGGATCCGGTCGCGCCCGCGCCCGTGCACAGCGCCCGCGCCTGTCGGTTCACTCCGCTGGTTGAGAAGGGGCACGAGGCGAGGCCGGGCACGGCGATCGGGAGCGTCGAGGATGCGGGCTCGCTGCCCTATCTGGTGCTCTCGCCGGGGGGCGAGGTGTCCGCGATCCGGCCGGCAGGCGTCTATTCCCCAGATGTCCAGGTCGCGGTCGTCGGCGGCGTCAAGGTGACGCTGGTACGCCGTCAGCCGGTGCGGCATGCCCTGCCGTACGCCTCTCGCCTGGAGGCGGTGGTGCCTCTCACCACCGGCCAGCGGGTCATCGACCTGCTGCTGCCGGTGTCCCTGGGCGGTACGGTGGCTGTGCCCGGCGGGTTCGGCACAGGTAAGACCGTCCTTCTCCAGCAGATCGCGAAGTGGTGCGAGGCCGATGTGGTCGTGTACATCGGTTGCGGGGAACGTGGCAACGAGATG
Organism: Streptosporangium sp. NPDC000396; assembly: GCF_042898655.1. Lineage (NCBI taxonomy): Bacteria > Bacillati > Actinomycetota > Actinomycetes > Streptosporangiales > Streptosporangiaceae > Streptosporangium > Streptosporangium sp. NPDC000396. The sequence goes on along the minus strand of NZ_JBIAZA010000026.1, from coordinate 109,250 downwards.
GCCGACGTCGTCGCCGAACTCGGCGACCTGACTGATCCGCGCACCGGCGGACGGCTCGGGGACCGAACCGTGGTGATCGCCAACACCTCCAACATGCCGATGATGGCGCGTGAGGCCAGCGTCTACACCGGCGTCACGGTTGCTGAGCACTTCCGTGACATGGGCTATGACGTGGTGGTCATCGCCGACTCGACTTCCCGGTGGGCGGAGGCGCGCCGGGAGTTCGCCTCCCGCAGCGGAGCGCTCCCCGCCGAGGAGGGCTATCCGGCTGATCTCGCCTCGGCCCTCGCGGCCTTCTACGAAAGAGCGGGACGGGTCACGACGCTCGGCGGCGCTACGGGGTCGGTGACGATCATCGGTGCCGTCTCGCCTCCAGGCGGCGACATGACGGAACCGGTCACCACGCAAACCGAGCGGTTCGTGCGTGCCCTGTGGGCACTGGATCGTGATCTCGCCTATGCGCGCCACTACCCTGCCGTTTCCTGGGGTGGATCGTTTTCACGTGACGCCGACGCCCTGGTGGCCGGAGCCCCAGATAGCGCGGCGCGGCGGGCGCGGGTGGCCGGTCTGCTCGGCGAGGCCGACCGGCTGGCCACGCTGGCCGAACTGGTCGGGATCAGAACCCTACCCGCCCGCGAGCGTGTTGTTCTGCTCGGCGGGCGTCTGCTACGTGAGGGCTTCCTCCAGCAGAGCTCGCTTAGCCCCCTTGACGCCTTCTGCCGACCTGAACGCACTGCCATGCTCGCCGATGCGCTGCTTGCGATCGTCGGGCGGTGCCAGAGTCTCGTCGAGCACGGGATGCCGGTCGCCTCGATTGAGGAGCGCGACTTCTCCCCGATTCTGCGCGCCAAGGACGCCCCCGAAGCGGAGATCGCGACGCGACGCGACATGGTGCTGGACGATCTGGAGACACTGCGATGACGACCTGGGCTCCCGTGGAGTACACCGACGTGGCGGAGCTGCGTGGTCCACTGGTCGTGGTCCGGGGCACGCGAGGCGTCGGCTGGGATGAGTACGCGTCGATCGAGCTGGAGTCGGGTGAGCGCAGGCACGGCCTCGTCCTGGAAGTCGACCGCGACCTGGCCGTTGTACAGGTGCTCGAAGGCACCGCGGGTGTCCGGGCCGAGGGGACACGAGTGACCTTTACCGGAAGCCCGCTGCGGGTTCCGGTCGGGGCGGGCTGGCAGGGGCGGGTCTGCAACGGGCGCGGCCAGCCACTCGACGGCGGGCCTCCTGTCTTCGGTACGGTGGATGCGGCGGTGACCGGTTTCCCTCTCAACCCCACCCTGCGCGAGCCTCCCGCCGATCCTGTGCTGACCGGAATCTCCGCGATCGACGCGCTGACCACGCTGGTCCGTGGTCAGAAGATCGCCCTGTTCTCCTCCGGCGGACTGCCGCATTTGGAGCTGGCCGCCCAGGTGGCCGCCCAAGCCCACACCGGCGGCGCGCCGTTCAGCGTGGTCTTCGCCGCCATGGGCCTGACCCACGCCGACGCGGCAACGGTACGCGACACACTGGAGGAGCGTTCGTCGGCAGGCGAGCTGACGCTGCTGCTCAACCTCGCCGACGACCCTGTGATCGAACGGCTGCTCACCCCACGACTGGCCCTGACCGTCGCCGAGTACCTGGCCTTCACCGTGGGGCGCCATGTCCTGGTGGTGCTGGCCGACATGACAAGTTACTGCGAGGCGTTGCGCGAGGTGTCCGCCGCGCGCGGCGAGATCCCCGCCCGCCGGGCCTATCCCGGCTACCTCTACAGCGACCTCGCCTCCATCTACGAGCGCTGCGGCCGGGTACGGGGACTGCCCGGCTCGGTCACCGTATTGCCGGTGCTCAGCATGCCTGCGGGCGACATCACCCATCCCGTGCCCGATCTCACCGGGTACATCACGGAAGGGCAGATCCTGATGACCCGCGATGTTTCCGGCTATCCGCACATCGACCCGCTCTCCTCTCTCTCGCGGATGATGCGGGCGGGAGTCGGCAGGGGACGAACCCGGCCCGAGCATATGGACCTGGCCGCGCAGATCCTGGCCGCCCTGGCACGCGCGCGGCAGGCCAGGGAACTCGCCGAGTTGGTCGGGGAGAGCGCGCTCAGCATCACCGACCGCCGCTACCTGGCCTTGGCGGAGGCCTTCGAACTGCGGCTGCTGGCACAGCGGGGCGATGAGTCCCGCTCGCTGGAGGAGACCTTCGACCGGGCCTGGCAGGTCGTCTCCGTGCTGCCGCGGCGGGAACTGTCCATGCTCACCCCCGAAACGCTCGATGCCGGCTACCGGGAGGAGTCATGACGCTTCGGGTTCCGCCCGGCCGGGCCGGGCGGATGTGGCTCCGGCATCGTCTGACCGCCGTGCGGCGCGGGCTGGGCCTGCTCGACCGCAAGCTACGAATCCTGCGGCAGGAGCAGGAACGCCTCACTCTCCTCATGGCACGCACCGGGGAGGAGTGGGAGTCGGCATGCCGGGCTGCCGACACCTGGCTGCTGCGTGCCACGCTACTCGGCGGTCAGCGAGCCGTCCGGCTCGCTGCGGACAACCGCCTCACCCAGATACGCGTGGACTGGACCGACGCCATGGGAACAAGCTATCCGGGCCGCTCCACCTGCCTGCTGCCCGAACTCGACGGATCGGCTCCGCTACTGGTCACCGCCGCCCTCGTCCCAGCTCGGGAGGCCTACCGCGCCGCTCTGCGCGCCGGCCTGGAGCATGCGGTCGTCAAGGAGGCCGCACGGATCGTGACAACGGAGGCGGCGACGACAAGCCGCCGGATCCGCGCCCTCCGAGACCGTCTCCTCCCCCGTCTTGAGGGGGCGCTGGCCACCGTGGAGTTGTCCCTCGACGAGATGGAGCGATCCGACGGTGCCCGAGTGCGCCGCGCGATCGGCTCCGGGACGGAGAACACCCATGATCACTCGAATCCTGCTCGCGGTTGATGACTCGCCAGCCGCCATGGCCTCCGCCCGCCACGCGATCGAACTCGCCGCCTGCCTGGGGGCTCGGCTCCACGTGGTGACCGTGGTCCCCGACCATTCGCTGAGCAACCTGGTCACCCGCATGGGGTCGCATCCCGGCGTCCACGAACGCCGGGACCAGGCCGCCGAGGCCATACTCGACCACGTGGTCCGTCTGGCCCGCGCCTCAGAGGTGGAGGCGGACGCGCACCTGCTCGAGGGCGATGCCGCGCGCCGTATCCTCGCCGAAGCCCGCTCGATGCATGCCGACCTCATCGTCGTCGGCAGATCCGAGGGGCTCGACCGTTCGACGACCGCGCACATCCTCGAGTTCGCCGGGCAACCCGTCTTGGTCGTTCCTCCGGAGGTCCGCTGAGTCGGCACCTGGCAACCGCCATCGCCGCCGAGTAATGCTTGAGACCGTGGATCGGGCGGGAGAGGAACACCTTGCCGGGACTCGACCCGGCCAGTCTCCGCTGCGCACCCGCAACGCGGCCCGGCTCAGAAACGGCGGCGGTAGGCGTCGGCGGCGCGGATCCGGGCCAGCGCCATGTCGGTGGCGGCTTTGCGGGGCAGGCAGCCCTCACGCATGACGCGGTCCACCAGCTCCGCGGTGTTCCTGTGGATCTTCTCCTCGATCGCGGCGAACGCCTGGGTTGGGCCGCCACCCGCGTACTCGACCGCAGCGCAGATCACGCCTCCCGCGTTGCCGATCACATCCGGGACGGACAGCACCGCCCGCTCGTGGAAGATCCGCTCGGCCTCGGCCGTCGCGGGAATGTTGGCGCCCTGAAGGACCACTCGGGCGCGGACGCGTGGCGCGTTGTCCCGCGTGAACACGTCGGGCTGGGCAGCGGGGACAAGCAGGTCACAGGGCATTTCAAGGATGCCGTCGCGAAGCCGGGGGCTGCCGCCCGGGAAATCGGCCACGTGACCACGTGCACGTTTGAAGGCGATCAGCTCGGCGACGTCGAGCCCACCCTCATGACAGGTCGCGCCTCTACTGTCAGACACGGCGACAACGATCGCCCCGCGCCTCTGGAGCATCAGCGCGGCCTGCGCGCCCACGGCGCCGAAACCCTGCACGACCACCCGCGCCCCCTCAAGCTCGATCACCTTGGCCTCGGCCAGCGCCTCGGCGCAACACGCCAGGCCGTAACCCGTGGCACCCAGCTCATCCAGCGGGATTCCACCAAGAACGGAGGGCAACCCCACCGACCGTCCGATCTCGTCGTGGATCACCGCCATGCAGGACTCATCGGTCCCCATGTCCGGGCCGGGAATGAAGTCCGTGAGCTGCTCGATGGCTTTCGCGAACGCCCGCATCTCCCGATCAAGTGGCGCCCCCTCCAAGCTCGGCGCCAGCGTGATCCCGGCCTTGCCTCCGCCGTACGGCAAGCCCGCGACGGCGTTCTTCAAGGTCATCGCCCTGGCGAGACGAACCACCTCAGCCGGGGTCACCGTCGGCGTGAGCCGTACCCCGCCGATCGCGGGCCCCAGAGCCACGTTGTCCACGACGACGACCGCCTCCATCCGTGGCATCGGCCGCAGGAACACCACCTTCGTCGGCCCCAGCTCGTCGACCACCCACCTGACGTCGATCTCACGCATGAAAGGCACCCCCTCCCCGATCCATTTCACAACACCGGACACGATCATGAAGAGACCTTCGCCCCCAGGAACAGGGATCTACGACTTCCCAGGGCGTCGATACTCCGCCGATGGATGCGTCATGTGAGAGCCGTACCGTTCGAGCGCCTCGCGAGGCCTTCCGCAGCTGACAGCACTCATCGCCACGGAGATCATCAGGTGCGAACCAGCAGGTCGTCCAGCGGCTCGTCACGGTGAAGGCGCCCAATGGCATCGGCCAGCAGCGGGGCCACCGAACACACGTCAAGCGGCAACATCGGCGCGACGCTCTGCGCGACACTGTCGGTGACCAGTAGACTCCGGATCGAGGAACGGCTGAGCCGCTCCACCGCCGCGTCCACGAACAACCCATGGGTCGCAACCACGGCGATCTCTGACGCGGCACCATGGCCGAGCAGGATCTCCACCGCCGCCTCGATCGTACCTCCGGTGCTGATCATGTCGTCGACCACGACCGCCGGGCGGCCGTCGACATCACCGATGAGTTCCTCGGCCACGACGCTTCGCCCGGTCAGCCGGGTCTTACCCACCACCGCTACCGGCCGCGACAGTAACGCGGCGTAATGCTTGGCGAGCTTGACCGCGCCAAGATCAGGTGCGACCACGACGGCGCCGCCGGGCACCCGCGCACCAACAGCACCGGCGAGAGCGGGTACGGCCGTCAGCATCTCCACGGGGATGGCGCACACGGCCTCCAGAGCGACCGTGTGCGGATCCACCACGATCAGGCGCTGTGCCCCAGCCGAGGCCAGCGCGTCGGCGATGACACGGATGCCGATCGCCTCCCCGGCCCGCCCACGACGGTCCTGGCGGGCATACCCGAAATACGGTATGACCGCGGTGACTCGCCCAGCACCGGCTCGCCGGCACGCGTCGAGAAGCAACAGCAGTTCCATCACGTGCTCGTTCACAGGCGGCCCCGTGGGCTGAACCAGATAGACGTCCGAACCCCGCACGCCATTCACGACGGGTCGAAGCTCACCATCAGGAAACCGCTCCACCGCCGGCGACGCCGGCTCGGTGTACAGAGCCGCCGCGACGGCACCGGCGAGCGCGCGGTTGGCCGTCCCCGCCACGATCTGCAGAGTCATCGCTGTCCCCTCCGCATCGTGACCGGCTTGGCAGCCGGGCACGCCCGGCGTCCACCTGACCTCATCGAGGGGATCCGGTGGATCAGGTCCCGCCGTACTCTCACCACGATCACCTCCAGTGGAGTGCCAAGGCCCGGGCCACTTCGGGCGCCACCGGCACGCCACCTCTGGGCAGCCCCAGGACAACCACGCTCTCCGCGTCGACAAGCCCACGCACCCGCTCGGCCAGGCGTACGCCCGCATCATGACGATCAACGAACATCCGCCCACCTCGTAACCGGCGACGACAAGACCTCATTCATCAACGTCGACCAGAAAGCCACGTCAGTGGTAGGGCTGAAGGTCCCGATTCAGGACCCCGTATGCGGGAACTGATCGACCGGCTCCGCGGCAAGAGCACTCGGCAGGAGGCGATCGCCCGGCCGGAAGGCCACGTCGGCCTTACAGGTGTGATCACTTTCCGCTGTCCACGGCAGCTGAAACGCTGGACCTGCCGAAGGTCCGGCACCCAAAGGACGGAAGTCCCTGGACTGTTCGTTTGAGCGCGGACGAGGGTGGGGCATGCACAACACTCTCCGCGGAGGTGAATCGCGATGCCCCACCCTAAGCCCGGAATGGGTCTTACGGCCGAAGAACTGCACCCGCTGGAAGTTGAGATGAACCTGCTCAAGGCGCGGATGGAGAAGGTGGAGCAGCAAATGCGGGCACTGGCCGAGGCCAGCCTCGTCCTCGCACGTGGTTTGGAGGCCGGACCACTGCAGGAAGCCGGCCAGGCACAGCCCGAGCACGCCGCCCGGCTCGCCCACGAGTTGTTGCTGGCCGCCGGCCTTGTCCAGCGCGAAGGCGAAACGTCGTGAGCCGCTGACACACCCGGACACCAGTGACAAGGGAAGCTCGCTCGTCAAGCGGTGGTGGCATCCAGGTTGGGGATCGCCGACCGCTCATCCCGCAGCACGCCACCGACGGTCTCGTGTTCGATCAGGATCGCGGTGAGTCGGTCGAGAGCACCGCAGCGGGCACGTAGCAGGGCCGGATCGAGCGTCTCGGGTCGGTTCGTCGCGGCCAGGACGACGATCCCGCTGCTGCTCTGATCGAGGCCGTCCATCTCCCCCAGCAGTTGGTTGAGCGCCTGCTCGCGTTCGTCGTTGCCTCCGGCGACCACCCCGCCACATCGGCCACCGTCCGGGCGGTGAACGTCTTGCCTGTTCCCGGGGAGGCCAACCATGATCACATCCCGGGGTGGCTTCACAGCCCCCTGCGGGCGGGCCCGCAGAAAGGCGCGGTCTGGAGGGAGCGCATGACCTCGCCTCTCGCGGCATACAAGGCAGACGCGAACGGCGCCCCTGTCAAGCGATCCTGACTCCCGTCCACCCTGACATGGGTGCGTAACCTGAGCTGAGAGGGCGGGTGCACGGGGCACCTGATCCATGGCCCAGTGGTAACGCAAGCATCTGACATCCACCAGTGACTCAGAAACATGCGAGGTGTCAACCATGGCAAGGCCGATCGTCGTCGGTGTCGACGGATCGACACCCTCATTTCAGGCTGCGAGCTGGGCCGGTCAGGAAGCCGCGCTCCGCGACGCCCCGTTGCGGATCGTGCATGCCGCCCTGCGGTGGGCCTACGACGTGCCCCTCGCCCCGCAACCCCCCACCTGGGGAGCAGGTGCGGAAGCCGCGGCACAGGAGATGCTCCACCAGGCGGCCGTTCACGCCCAAGCGGGCCGCCTCCGTCTGGAAGTGACAACCGAGATCGTCGACGGCGGAGCGCCGGAGGCGCTCGTCACCGCCGCCGAAGAGGCGCAACTGCTCGTCGTGGGAAACCGGGGGCGCGGCGGATTCGCCGAACTACTGCTGGGCTCGGTGAGCCGGTACGTCGCCGCCCGGGCGCCCTGCCCGGTAGCCGTGGTCCGGCAGCCACACGCCGGTGAGCGCGGTGAGATCGTCGTGGGCGTCACCGGGCAACCCGGCGAGGAACCCGTCCTGGACTTCGCCTTCCACGAGGCCACGCTGCGACGCGCCACCCTGCGGGCCGTGCACGCCTGGAAACACCCCGCCACAAGGGCACCCGGAGACATCCAGCCTCTCGTCTACGACGTCGAGGGCGTCGGCGAAGAGGAAACCCGCCTGCTCGCCGAAATCACCGCCGGGTGGCGCGAGAAGTTCCCCGACGTCACACTCATCGAACACGTCGTTCACGAACACCCAGCAAAGGCCCTGATCGAAGCGTCGGAAGATGCCGATCTCGTGGTCATCGGAGCGCACAGCGGAGCGCGTGCCCTGCTCGGTCTGGGCGCCGTCGCTCATGCCGTGCTGCACCACTCCCGTGTGCCCGTCATCGCGGTCCGTCACTGACCATCCGAGTCGGAAGCGGCGGCCCGGGGAAGAGTCAATACACGGGGAGTCTGCCTCACCCGAGACCACATCGGGGACGGCCCCGCCCGTTCAGCCGGGTCTCGGTCATTTGGGCGGCAGACCTGAGCGCGGAGGCATCGTTGATGAGACCGTGGGCGCAGATCAAGGAAACGCACGCCGGCGTCGTGATCCTCATCGGAGATCATGCTTTCAAGCTCAAGAAGCCGGTGGATCTCGGCTTCCTGAACTTCACCACCCGAGAGGCCCGGCGGGCCGTCTGCCACGAGGAGGTGGAGCTCAACCGGCGGCTGGCCCCGGATGTCTACGAGGGGGTCGCCGACGTGCTCGGCCCGGACGGGGAGGTCTGTGAGCATCTCGTCGTGATGCGGCGCATGCCCGAGGAACGCCGTCTCGCCGCCGTGATTCGCTCGGGGAAACCGGTTGAGGAGCACCTACGCCAGATCGCCCGGATGGTCGCGAGCATGCATGGGCGATCTCGTCACGGCCCACAGATCGACCAGCAGGGAGGAAGGGAGGCGCTGCGGTCCCGCTGGACCGCGAGCTTCGACCAGGTCCGAGCGCTTCCCGACGCGATCCTCGACACCGAGGTGGTCCGAGAGATCGAACGGCTCACGCTGCGCTTCCTCGACGGCCGTGAACCTCTGTTCGCCGCCCGTGTCGACGAGGGCCGAATCGTGGACGGCCACGGCGACCTGCTCACAGAAGACATCTTCTGCCTGGACGACGGGCCACGGATTCTGGACTGCCTTGAGTTCGACGAACGGCTCCGTTTCCTCGACGGCCTTGACGACGCGGCCTTCCTGGCCATGGACCTGGAACGGCTCGGCGCGCCCCGGCTGGCCGAAGTGTTCCTGCACTGGTACACCGAGTTCACCGACGATCACGCCCCTCCCTCGCTGTGGCATCACTATGTCGCCTACCGAGCTTTCGTCCGCGCCAAAGTCGCCTGCCTACGGCAGTCACAGGGGGATTCCGACGCTGTCGGGGAGGCCCGCCAACTCGCCGAACTCACGCTGCGCCACTTGCAAGCGGGCGCAATCACCCTGATCCTCGTCGGCGGACCACCCGGAACCGGAAAATCAACCATCGCCGCCGCCCTCGCCGACCGTCTCGGCTACACCCTGTTGAGCAGCGACCGCATCCGCAAGGAACTCGCCGGCATCGCGCCCGAACAGCCCGCATCCGCCCCTTTCGGCGAAGGCATCTACGGCCAGGAATACACCGAGCGCACCTACAACGAGTTGCTGTCGCGAGCCGAGAGACTGCTTCACCACGGAGAGCCGGTCATCCTCGACGCCTCCTGGATCGACGCCGAACACCGAACAGCAGCCGAGTCCATCGCCCAGCGCACCTCCAGCGACCGCGTGGCCCTGCGCTGCACCGCTCTGCCGCAAGTCACTGCCGAGCGCCTCGCCACCCGTACCGACGGGATCTCAGACGCCGACCAGGAGATCGCCGCAGTCATGGCGGCGAGGATGGCTCCCTGGCCCGATGCGATCGAGATCGATACCAGCGCACCGTGGGACCAGGCATTCGAGCGGGCACTGGCGGCGATCCGCGCTTCCTCGGCGACCGTTCCCTGGCGGTTCCGGCGTCCTCAGCTGGAGCCCGGCTGATCACCTGTGACGCTCAGGCAAGACGAGAGCTATGAGAAGGACCAAGGACCTTCGCCTTCAGGGCTATCGGCCGCAGAACCTACGGCACGCCGCTACGGACACTGGTGAGGATCGAGGAGGAGGCCATGGCCGGTGGGCTGCTCACGGATCTGTATGAACTCAACATGGCGGCGAGCTATCTTCGCCGTGGGATGACGGATACGGCGATCTTCAGCCTGTTCGTTCGGAAACTGCCTCCAGGCCGTGGGTTCCTGGTGACGGCCGGCCTGGAGGACTGCCTGAACTTCTTGGAGGGCTTCGGCTTCAGTGGCGCCGAACTGGACTATCTCGGACGGACCCGACGGTACGGCCGAGACGTCCTGGAGGCGTTCGAACACCTCCGATTCACTGGTGATGTGTGGGCGGTCCCGGAGGGACGCGTGGTGTTCGCGGAAGAGCCGATCGTGGAGGTGAGCGCCCCGATCGCTGAGGCGCAACTGGTGGAAACCGTATTGCTCAACCACATGACGTTCCAGACATCCGTGGCGACCAAGGCGGCCCGGTGCGTGCTGGCGGCCGACGGGGCGCAGATGGTGGACTTCGCGTTCCGGCGCACCCAGGGAATCGACGCTGCGATGACGGTGGCACGGGCCTCGGCGATCGCGGGGTTCTCAGCGACCAGCAACGTCGAGGCGGCCAGGCGGTACGGCCTCCGGGCGGCGGGCACGATGGCGCATTCGTTCGTCGAGGTATTCGGCGACGAAGAAGCCGCTTTCGAGGCGTTCGCTGCCGACTTCCCCGGCGAGAGCACCTTCCTCGTCGACACATACGACACGCTGAGCGGGGTGCAGGCTGCCATCGCCGTAGCCCGCCGGATGCGCCTGTCCGGGCGCGTGGGGGTACGGCTGGATTCGGGAGACCTGGCGGAGTTGTCGCGGCAGACCCGCCGGATGCTGGACGGAGCGGGCCTGCACGAGGCGAAGATCTTCGCCAGCGGCGGGCTGGACGAGTACGCCATCGCCGAACTGGTACGGCAGGGCGCTCCGATCGACGCCTACGGGGTCGGCACCAAAATGGGCGTGTCGGCCGACGCGCCCTCCCTCGACAGCGCCTACAAGCTGGCTGCTTACGGCGGGCGCCCCGTGATGAAGCTCTCCACGGGGAAGGTCACCGCTCCAGGCGCCAAACAGGTCTTCCGCGGAGACTCCGGCGACATCGTGGGCTTGCGCGACGAGCCCACACCCCCTGGCTACCGCCCACTGCTGGCCCCGGTGATGACGGCCGGACGGCGACTCGCCACACCTGAACCGATCGGGGTCATGCGCGACCGCTGCGCCGCAGACCTCGCCCGCCTTCCCGCGTCCGCCCGCGCCCTGCGAGATCCAAAACCGCCCCAGGTTCGATACAGCAGGCAACTGACCCAGCTTTCTCACCGGGTCCGCGGCGAGATCCAGACAGCACTGGCAGGGCGCTCTGCCCATGGGCATGCATCCGATTCCACTGCCACGGCTGATTATCGAGATGGTTCGTCCGGGGATACGCCCTGAGTCCGTCAGAGCTTCCACTCCGCACCGAGCTCGCCGACTTCGGCAGCTTTCGGATTGATCGAGCCCGCTCTGATCGAAGAAGGGGTCTCTTCACCATCGAGCACCACAAACTCATAGATGATCTATGCTGGATCACGAGGTGTGATCGTGCCCATTGCCGTCAAGGCCGTGCAGGGCCGACCGGTAGGCATGATCGCACCACCGCGACAGAGCAATGAGCGTGGTGCAGTACGGCACGGCTCACCGAGCCCAGCACCATCGCACCGATGGCACCGTGCCCCCAGGACCGGACGATGCGTCCATGCCGTGGACGATCCCGCCGGTGTGGGCATGCGCGGGTAGCTGCCAGGCGTAAACGCGCGCAACCCGCAGCCGCGCAGCATAGCTTTCTCGAACGCGTAGGCCAGGGCAGGCTCGCACTCAGCCGACCGGGCAGATGAGGTCGCCCAGCCGCGGTGAACAGGACTTTCGGCCCTGTCCTCCTCTCTTCGCCTCGCCGTAGCGTCCCAGCTGAGAGGACATCTCGGAGGTTGACCATGAAGATGACCGTCAAGGACGTCATGACCACCGACGTCGCCACCGTGGGGCGAAACACGCCGTTCCACGCGATCGCCGACCTGCTCATCGCGCGGGGCGTCAGCGGCGTTCCGGTGCTGGATGACGACGGCCGCGTGCTCGGTGTGGTGTCCGAGGCCGATCTGCTGCGCAAGGAGGAGTTCAAGGAACGCTACTACGGTGAGGGGTACCGGCCGCCGCTGCGCGCCCGGCTCCGCCATCGTCTGGCCGAGAACGGCAATGCCCGACGCAAGGCCGCCGGAGACACCGCCGAGGAGCTGATGACGAGCCCCGCGATCGTCACCGCCCCGGACTCCCCCGTGGTGCTGGCCGCCCGCACAATGGAGCAGCACGGCGTCAAGCGGCTGCCCGTCGTCGCGGCCGATGGCGTCCTGGCCGGCATCGTCAGCCGCCGTGACCTGATCCGCGTGTTCGTTCGCGATGACGCGGAGATCGAGCGCCGGGTCCGCGACGACGTCATCGTGCGGACCCTCTGGGCGAACCCGTCGGATGTGCTGATCACTGCCCACGACGGCGTCGTGACGCTGTCGGGGGAGCTGGAGCTGCACAGCCAGGCCGTCACCGCCGTGCATGTGGCGCGCAACCTCGACGGGGTCGTCGACATGATCGACGAACTCACCTGGAAGAACGACGACATCGTGCTCACCCCACCCGTCTGGGGCGGAACATGAGATCCGCCGTGGCGAAGTCGCCGGGACCGCTGATCATCGAACTTCGAGCCCGGGGCTTTGCCGCCGAACCGGTGATGTGCGAAATCCCAGGAACTTTTGGGCGATCGGCTCCGCACGTTCGACGCGGGTGAGGACTGCCTGCCTCACAGCCGACGGCAAACCCCGCACGGGCGGCGTACGGGACCTCCTGGTCGTCGGTGTCGGCCGGCACGGTCAACGGGGGCCCTGCGGGCCGCCGGTGCCGATGTCGTCGTCGCTGATCTGGCGGAACTACGGCTGGACGGGAGAAGACGTGGATCCCTGGCTCCTCACCTATGACGGCTTCGACCGCGCCCAGGAAGGTCTGAGGGAGGCGCTGACGACACTCGGCAACGGCTACTTCGCCACCCGGGGCGCGGCGCCGGAGGCTCGCGCCGATGGTGTGCACTACCCCGGCACCTACGTCGCCGGTTGTTACGACCGGCTCGTCTCACAGGTCACGGACCGCTCGGTGGAGAACGAAGACCTCGTCAACGCGCCGAACTGGCTGCCCCTGACCTTCCGTGCCGGCGACGGGGACTGGTTCACCCCCGGCCGCGCCGAGATCCTGGCCTGCCGTCACACCCTCGACATGCGCCGGGGGATGCTCACCCGGCTGCTGCGGGTGTGCGACTCCTCCGGGCGGATCACCCGGGTGGAACAGCGCCGCCTGGTCTCGATGGACGACCCGCACCTGGCCGCCCTGACCATGACGATCGTTCCCGAGAACTGGAGCGGGCCGCTGGGGATCCGCTCGGCACTCGATGGGCGCGTCACCAACTCCGGGGTCGCCCGCTACCGCGGGCTGGCCGACCGGCATCTGTCCGGAGTCGCCGCGCACGCCGGAAACGGCGTGATCGAACTGCTGGCGCGCACGCTCACCTCCCGTGTGGAGATCGCGCTGGCCGCCCGCACCACACTCGCCGGAGGACGACACTGTAGCGGCGTCGAGGAGGACCGGGTCACAGACGATCTGGAGATCGAGGTGAGGGCAGGCGAGGAGGTCACCGTGGAGAAGATCGTGGCCCTGTACACCTCCCGGGACCGGGCCATCGCCGACAGCGCAACCGCCGCCAGGACCGCGGTCGTGCGGGCGGGCGGCTTCGGCGAACTCCTCGATCGGCACGTGCGGGCCTGGGACCGCCTCTGGCAGCGGGCGCACGTCACCGTCGAGGACATCGAGGTGCAGCAGATCCTCAACCTGTACGTGTTCCACCTCCTGCAGACAATCTCCCCGCACATCACCGAACTCGACGTGGGGCTGCCCGCCCGCGGCCTGCACGGCGAGGCCTACCGGGGTCATGTGTTCTGGGACGATCTGTTCGTCTTCCCCTTCCTGGCCCCGCGCTTTCCGGAGATCACCCGGGCGCTCCTGAGATACCGGTGGCGCCGCCTGCCCGAGGCACGCTGGTCCGCCCGCGCCGCCGGGCGCACCGGTGCGATGTTTCCCTGGCAGAGCGGCAGCGACGGCCGGGAAGAGACACCGCGCCTACACTTCAACCCCCGCTCGGGCCGCTGGCTGCCTGACCGCTCGCACCTGCAACACCATGTCGGGCTGGCGATCGCCTGCAACGTCTGGCAGCACTACCAGGCCACGAAGGACACCGGCTTCCTGGCGGGTTTCGGCGGCGAGCTGCTGCTGGAGATCGCCCGGTTCTTCTCCTCGCTCGCGACTTGTGAAGGCGGGCGCTACACGATCCGCGGCGTGATGGGCCCGGATGAGTACCACGACGGCTATCCAGGCCGCACCGAGCCGGGCGTGGACAACAACGCCTACACCAACGTGATGACCGCCTGGCTGATGCGCCGCGTCCTGGACATGATCGGCCTGGTCGGCGCCGAAGGAGTGACCAGGAAGGAGGTTGAGTGCTTCACCGCGATGGCCGAGCGGATGCGCGTGGACTTCCACGACGGGGTGATCAGCCAGTTCGAGGGATACGAGACCCTGGAAGAACTGGACTGGGCCGCGTATCGGCACAAGTACACCGACATCCGGCGGCTGGATCGCATCCTCGAAGCCGAGGGCGACACTCCCAACCGCTACAAGGCCTCCAAACAGGCCGACGTGCTCATGCTGCTCTACCTGCTGGGAGCCGAGGAACTCGGCGAGATCCTGACCGGCCTGGGCTATGAATGGAACGCCGGAATGGCGGCCCGGACCGTGGACTACTATCTGGCCCGCACCTGTCACGGCTCCACGCTGAGCGCGGTCGTCCACGCCAGGGTGCTGGCACGCCTGCGCCCCGGCGCCTCCGAACCGTTCCTGGTGGAAGCGCTGAGCAGTGATGTGAAGGACATCCAGGGAGGCACCACCGCCGAAGGGATCCATCTGGGGGCGATGGCGGGGGTCGCCGGCCTGTTCACGGGATCTCCCCAAACAGCGGCCTGTGATCCTTGACGCAAGGATGTCGGGATGCACGCACACGACCAAGCATGATGCCGGTCGGGCCACCCGGCGTACGGCATGCTCACCGGCGAGCACTGCCGGGCAGCGGGCCTGGATAGCTGAACCGGGAGGCCCGCCGCTGCATGTGGTGGACATGGCCGCGGCGCCGGATGGCGGCTTGGCCTCGGTCGCCAACAGGCCGAGCAGCAGTATCTGGTCGCTGATACTCCCCCTGGGGTCCAGGGCGGCGAAACTGATCCGCCCCTCGGCCAGGGTGCCGGTCTTGTCGGTGACCAATACGTCCATGTCGCCGAGACCCTCGATGCAGACCAGCCGCTTGATCAGCACCTTACGCCGGGCAAGCTGCCGGGAACCGGCCGCCAGGCTGGTACTGACCACGGCGGGCAGCAGTTGCGGGGTGATCCCGACGGCGATCGCCAAGGAGAACAGCAACGACTCGATCAGCGGGCGGTGCAGCACCAGGTTCGTCACCAGGATCAGTGAGGTCAGCGCGATCGCGACCTGCAGCAGCACCGAGAAATGACGCAGCCCCGCCTGGAAGCCGGTCTCAGGTTGCCGCTGTCCCAGCCCGAGCGCGATGATGATCACGGCGTCGGTGCTGTCACCAGGAAGAACAAAATAACTGCGGTCAGCGCCAGCAGTACCAGCACCGCGTTGCGCAGTTGCCGGCCCAGCACCCGAAACGCCCGGGCGTGGTGGGCGCGCACCGTGTTCGGGCCGCAGGCGGCCAGGCGCCGCGAGGCCCCGGCACCGGACAATCCCGCCTCGGTGACGCCCAACCCGCCGAGCACCTGTAGGGCGGGCAGCGGGGCGCCTCACCGGCGGACAGGCCCGCCGGGCTTGCTGCATCCGCCGGAATCACCGCACTGACCTCATGCGGAGTGGCCGTTGGTGACAGGCCCGGGCGACCGTGATCGTTCACATCAGGTCTCCTGGAGATCTCCACACCCCCAGCAGATCATTGGCAGGCCGGGGACTCCCCGGTCGAAAGACACCATCTGGAAGGACCTTCGGCACCCGCGCCCGGCAGCGCTTACGCCTGGAAATTCTTATCCGAGACGCCGAACAGGACAGTGAAGACCCATCACCCCGGCGGCTCGATCAAGGAGGAAACCAGTCGGCGCCTCACCGAAGTGAGCGAAGCGGTATCCCCTGATCGGCTTGGCGGCAGCCGTTTAGAGCCGACGGTCCTTGCTCGGGAGGGCACTTGGACTCTGGGGGCTGCCGTGGCGATGACCGACGCTGCTTATATGAGACGAACCGTTCCCGATGAGTGCGACGTTCTGTTGCGGGAGGGCGGCATCGCCCACATCCGGCCGCTGCGGCCGGACGACCGCGCGCAGCTGCACGAACTGGTCGACAGGTCGTCTGAGCAGTCGGCCTACCTGCGGTTCTTCACCGGTGGTACGGCTACCGCCCACGCCTACATGGACCGCGTCACAACGCCGGGCTACCCAGGCCGCGCGCTGGTGGCCCTGACACACGGCCGGCTCGTGGCGATCGCGGAGTACATCCCCGGTGACGCGGGCGACGCCGAGATCGTGATCTTGATTGACGACGAGATGCATCCCCATGGCCTGGGCACCTTGCTGGTGGAACATTTGGCGTTGAACGCCGCCGATGAGGGCATGCGCGAGCTGATCGCCGACGTGCTCACCGAGAACCGCCCCATGCTCCGGGTCCTGAACGACATCGGGCTGGACATGCTCGACACCGCGCGCCTCCTGGCCACCCAGCCACTGCCGCAGGGCAGGCGGGTGGCTATCGTCGGCAACTCCGGCGGGCCGCAGGTCCTTGCCGCCGATGCCTGCGAGCAGCGCGGCCTGCTGGTCCCCGAGCTGGCCCCCATCACGCGCGGGCGGCTTCGCGCCGGATGGCCGGCACGATCGGACCGGCCATGACCGGCGCGATCGTCCAGCCGATGGCCGGGGCAGGTGTCGAGATCATCATCGGCGGCGTCGCGCACGAGTCTTTTGGGCCTTTGCTCATGGTCGGCATGGGCGGCATGGGCGGCATCGCCGCCGAGCTCCTGGCCGACCGCTCCTTCCGGGTGCCACCCCTCAGTGATCGGGACCCGGCGGCGATGATCGCCGAGCTCCGCTGCGCGCCGCTGCTCTTCGGCTATCGCGGACGCCCGCGTGCCGACATCGCCATGTTGGAGAAGCAGATCGCCGGCGTCGGGCGGCTCCTGGACGACCTTCCAGAGGTGACCGAAGTCGACCTGAACCCGGTGATCGCCACTCCGGCCGGCGCGGTGACCGTGGACGTGCGGATACGGCTCGCACCCGCTGCCCCGCCGTCGCCCTTCCGCAGGCGGCTTCGATGAACGAGCCGACCCATTCCGCCTGCGGGCCCGTTTGGAGGCAACGATGCATGTCACCGTCAAAGACGTCATGACCTGGCGAGTGATCTCGGTTGGCGAGGACACCTGCTTCAAGAACATCACCGAACTGCTCATCACCCACGCGATCAGTGCCGTGCCGGTCGTGGACGGCGATGGCCATGTGATCGGCATCGTCTCCGAGGCCGATCTGCTGCACAAGGAGGAGTTCCGGGAACAGTTCCATGGCGAGAACTATCGGCCGCCGGGCCAGAGGCGCGGCGCGGACAAGGCCAGGGGCGAGGTGGCTCGGGAATTGATGACCGCCCCCGTGGTCACCGTCTCGATGGACGCGCCGGTGGTGGCCGCCAGCCGCCTGATGGAGCACCATGGCGTCAAACGGCTGCCGGTGGTGGACGGCCGCGGCCGCCTGGTGGGCGTCCTCAGCCGCCACGACGTTCTGAAGGTGTTCGTCCGCTCAGACAGGGACATCGAGCGCGAAATCCGCGTGGACGTCCTGACGCGGTCGCTGTGGATGGACACCTCACGTGTCCACGTCGCCGTTCAGGACGGCGTGGTGACGCTGAGCGGGCGGATGACCCTGCGCAGAGACACCCAGATCGCCCTGTGGATGACCCGGCAGGTCAACGGAGTCGTCGACGTGATCGACGAGCTCACTTGGGACCGGGACAACACCCCCACCGGAGAGAGGTGCTAGGGGGAGCTTCACGTACCGGCTGGGGCTCGGGGTCATTTCATCATGATGCGCATCGAGCGGCTCTTCGTCCGCGTCCAACGCCGGCCAAGCGGGCCATCCGGGTCAACTGGGTGCCGCCCTCCTACGGCGATTCGACTCGACCTCGAAGGAGCCGTCCATTCGCGGGGTCGTTCCTCTCCGGGCGTTCATGCCCGAGAGGTGGTCTACTTCAAGATTGGCAGGCGCCGGACCAGCGAGGTGTGGGCCCACCACGTGCCGATGCCGAGGGTGTTGTCGGCGCCCGCCAGTGCCAGGCCGACGAGCACGATGACGTAGATGATGTGGTCGTCCATGAACGGGTTGTTGGCCAGCGGCAGCTCCGCGGCCCACATGAGCACCAGCAGCAGACCTCCGGTTATGGCGGCGATCCGCATGCCGGCGCCGACGCGAGCAGGCCGGCCATGAACAGCCAGTCGACCCACATCTGCCCCGCCAGGCCGCCGAAGAAGCCACCGAGCGCGTTCTCACCGGCGCCCTTGAGGAAACCGGTGGTCGGGTTGCCGCCGTGAATCCAGGCGCGGTCAGCGGGGGTGGCGAAGCCCCAGCCGAAGGTCTTGTCCAGGAAGGCCCACAGGAAGATCCAGCCAAGGCTGATCCGGGCGGCGGCCCAGACATAGTCGACCGGGCGGGTCACAGTCTTGATTGGATCGTCGTCCATGACGGGCTTGGCAATGTCTGCGTGACCGCTCTGGTGATGGCCTCCGATGATCGCCATGACTGGTGTCCTTCTGATCAGCCCTGGTGCTTATGGCTCAAGCGCATCGCTTTCTGTAGCTTCCCGGCAGTGCCGTAACTTCCCGGCAGTGCCGTACGGCTCGCCCGGCCAGTTCCGAAGTCCCCGCTTCGCGGGACCTTCGGCCCTCGTTCAGGCCTGCTCGACCAGTACCTCGATGTTCGAAGGCGACGAGCAAGTGCTGGGCGTGGCGCAGATCTTTCCGCGTGGTGGTCCAAAGTCCCCGGCATTGAGGGCCTCTGGCCTCTGCCTCACCGGCCCTGGCGGCGGTGAGATGGAGATCAAGGAGCCTGGCAGGAAGCGATCGCGCAAGCGCGTTCCCGCCGAGACGAGGCCCGGGAGGAAGATCTGACGATGTGCGGGCCCGTCCCCTGGATGGGGTCGCATGCGCCCGAAGGAGGTTCAGCGATGCGCATGAAGGTCAAAGATGTTATGACCACGCAGGTGGCGTCGGTCGACGCGAGCACCCCGTTCAAGGACGTCGCCGAGATACTCATCGCTCATGGTGTGAGCGCAGTGCCCGTCGTGGACGACGGGAGGCACGTCGTCGGTGTCGTTTCCGAAGCGGACCTGCTGCGCAAGGAGGAGTTCAGGGAGCAGTACTACCGCGAGGGGTACCGGCCGCCGCTGCGCGCCCGGCTGCGGCATCACCTGAGCCTGGAAGGCGGCCGTGGCAGGGACAAGGCGTACGGTGACACCGCCGCCGAGCTGATGACCGCCCCGGCGGTCACGATCCGGCCGCACGCCTCGGTCGTGTCCGCGATGCGGCTCATGGACGAGCACGGGGTCAAGAGGCTGCCCGTGGTGGACGGCGACGGAGTCCTCGAAGGCATCGTCAGCCGCCGGGACCTGCTGAAGGTGTTCGTCCGCAGCGATGATGACATCGCTGCGGAGGTGCGCGAGGACATCCTCGACGACCCCTTCTGGGCGCAGCCCCACGACGCGACCGCCACGGTCACACACGGAATCGTCACGCTGACCGGGCGCATGCAGCACAGGAGTGACGCCCAGCTCGCGGCGCGGATGACCCACCGGGTGAACGGGGTCGTCGATGTGATCGACAAGCTGGAGTGGACCGTGGACGACACTCCGGTCTGGAAAGGGCGATAGAGATACCGGCCTGCGGGGTCATGAGCACCCTGAGTAATCGCCGCCCCGCCGGCACGGTATGGCGAGCCGTCCAGGTTCTCTATGAGATCGCCCACACGATCCCCGGCATCGTCTGGGTCAAGATCGCGGGTGATATCCATCCCCGTGCCCTTGCGGATCAGAAGTTCCGGCTCTGCGCCAATCTTTGGCTGGCCTAAGTGACCAGGCCCTTCCCACCTCCTATGACCGGTGCCGAATCCGGCGGGGCGCCGCGGACGGTGAGCCCGAAGTGGTTATACCGGGCACGCATGTCCTGATCTGCTCATCTTCAAGCATGGCGGGCCAGGGGTTATGAAGGGTATGGATACCGGCGAGGATTCAGCCGAGTGTTTCCCCCGCCTTCGCAACCTCCGATGTCCTTGCGCCCGGGGTCCCTCTCAGATGCGAATCGATGGGCTCTTCGCCAGGTCGTCGTGATCGTAGGCGGCCTCGATGCGCAGGTCGACGACGCCCTCCACCTGGCGCCCGGCCTCGGCGAGCTGAGCGAGCTGCGAGCGCTTGGTCACCCTTCCTCCCACCCGGACCACACCGGCGTTCACCGCGATCGTGAGCGTTTGCGGATCCAGGCGCAGGCGCGCGATGGCCGCCGCCACGTCCGCCAGGATGTCGGACGACGACCTGGCGAAGACCTTCAGCAGGTCGGCCTGGTGCACGGTGCCCGCGATCTTCCCGCTGTCCGGGTCGACCACCGGCAGCTGCTTGATCCTGTTCGTGTGCATCAGGCGGGCCGCCTCCCGCGCCGGGGTCTCCCGGGTGACGGTCAGCGCCGGGCTGGTCATGATCTCCCCGGCGGTCATCCCTGTGACCTTCTCGCGCTCCTGGCGTCTCTTGCGGCTCTCGAAGACACCTCCGCCATGCGCGGTGTCGGTCTCCTTGAGCAGCAGGTCGTCCTCCGACACCACTCCTACCGGCCGCCCGTCGGCGTCGATCACGGCGACCGCGCCCACGTTGAACCGACGCATGGCCGCCACCAGGTCGCCGAACGTTGCCTCGGGATGAACCGCAACGGCCACCGTTCCCATGACATCCTTCACTTTCAGCGGCATGGTCAGCCTCCTGCCTTTCTCCCTTGGACAGCGCCCCGGTCTTGGGGCAGCGCCCCGGTCAGCCTTCGAAGGCATCTGAGCCGGACGGCGCGGACCCGGCTCGCGGCCGGCTTTCGTCCAGGGCGGGAACGACCGCGACGGGACACGACACATGTTGGAGGATCGATCGGGAGACCGAGCCCAGCCTGCCGCGCCCACGTGCTCCGCCGACCACCACGAGGCTCGCCTCCTTCGACAGGTCCAGCAGGGCGTCTTTCGGCGGCGCGGCGATGAAATAGGTGCGAACCGACACTGCGGGATATGTGGCCTGCCACGGCTGCAGGCGCTCGCGCATGCCGTCTTCGGCCGCCTTTCCGATGGCCTCCGTATCGGGTATCAGCGGCATCGGCGCGTTCCATGCCAACGGCTGGAGGTGTCCGGCGTGCACCGCCACCAGGGGCAGCCGCCGGGCCTCGGCCTCGCGGAAGGCGAATTCGATCGCCTCGTCGCGCGTGTCGTCGGTCATGCCCAGGACCACGGCTCCCCGATGCAGCGGGATGGGGATCGGGCCGGGCCCGCGCACGATGATCACCGGGCAGCGGGCATGTGCGGCCACATAGTCGGCGACCGAGCCCAGAACCGTTCTGGCCAGGGTGCCCATGCCGCGAGAGCCCACCACGATCAGCTCCGCGTGAGCGGACAGCGCGACCAGCCGCTCGGCGGCGGCACCCTCGTACAGATCGGTGGCGACGTCGGTGATCGTGCTGCACGAGCGGGCGCAGTCGGCGCCGTGATACAGCACATGCTCGGCGGCCTTGCGCAGGTGGAGCTTGGCCTCGTCATCGGCCTCGCCGTACGGCCACCGCCATGCGTGGACGACGGTCAGCGGCAGTTTTCGCAGCTCGGCCTCGTCCATCGCCCATTCCAGGGCCTGCATGGAGAAATCGGAACCGTCATAGCCAACGACGACTCCACACGTATCGGCCATCGTTCTCACCCCCATCCCCATGGTCGGCGGGAGAAGCCTTGAGACGGCAGAGCGGAAGGTCCTGTCGGCGTGGGACCTTCCGCCCTCATCCGGACCGGGAGGATCCGCGCTCCGGCAGGCGAGCCAAGGCGCGCCAGGCGCCAGTGACCTGGGCGACATCGTCGTGGTGCCTTCGGCGTGTGAGGCCCGTGACTGCGGCGTGCTCAGAGTCAAGCCCAGGTTCGTCCGGATCACTGCCGAAGGCATCGCCTGGAGCGACGAGCATGCGACGTGATCGCGTGGTGCACCGGCTTCCGCCCGGTTCTCGAGCCACGTGACATCACTGCGCCTGCGTGGGTCCGGTGAACCGATCCCGTCGGCGGCACCCGCCCGCTCGGGGAGTCTTGGCCGCACCTGCTTGGCTACAGCGACCGGCCGTGCCTCCGCCATCCTGATCGGTGCCAGCCGTACCGCCAAGAAGACGCTCGCTCGGGTAATGCGCAACTCACCTAGCCCGAATCGGTTACATCGCAAGTGCCGGCGGAGACGGCATCGACGGCTCCTACTCGTACTCCGCTGGCCGGAGCCTTCTCATTTAGGACTCGACCTCGGCAGCGATATGCCCCGGCCGGAAACCAGTTCAGGTTTGTCAGCTCGCCCCTTGCTCTGGCAGCAGCGAAATTTCGTTCGGAATATTTTGAGGCATGACTTTGAGAATTTCAGTGCGCTATACTCGGAGGAGTAAAGTGGAGTGGGGATGAGTACGTGTCGATCGAGGAGATGGCGGCGGAGCCGGGCATGCTCGTCCTGGCCCGTGAATCGCGAGGCTGGACGCAGGCCGATGTGGCCGAGGCCATGTCTCAGCTGGAAACAGGCACGCGGATCTCCCAGGGATACGTGAGCCGCGCCGAAGCCGGGCGGCTGACCGTCACAGGAGATCGGCTGTTGCTCTTCGCGGCCGCGTTGCGTTACTCCCCCGAGGTGCTGTGCTCCACCGCGGACGTTCATGGGGTGGGCATCGGGCTGGTGCACCATCGCAAGCGCGCCTCAATGGGTGCCACCGGGCTTCGGCGCATCCACGCGATCCTCGCCCTGAGCCGGATGCAGACCAAGGCGCTGACCCGCGCCGCCGGTCTCACCGGTGAGCATCGTTTCCACCACATCCCCGTCGACGAGCTGGACACCCCGCCCGACGCCGCCGACCGGCTGCGCGAGGAGTGGAATCTGCCGCCGGGCCCTATCTCCGATCTGGTCGCCGTGGTCGAGCAGGCTGGCGCCCTGGTCGTCGTGCGCGACCTGGGCACCAGCGAGCTGGACGCGGTGAGCCAGTGGTCGCAAGGAGAGCCCCCGCTGTTCCTGCTGAACTCCGCCGCCCCACCCGACCGCTTCCGCTTCAGCCTCGCCCATGAGCTTGGTCACGTCATCATGCACACCGAGCCGGGCACCGGCCGGGAGCAGGAAGAACAGGCCGATCGTTTCGCCGCGGAGTTCCTTATGCCCCATGAGGACATCGCGGCGGACCTGAAGGAAGGCGTCGACTTGGCACGGCTGCTGGAGCTCAAGGGCCGCTGGGGCGTGTCGATGGCCGCGCTGGCCCGCCGGGCGTTGACACTGAACGTCATTTCCGATTGGCAGTACCGCAATATCATGGTGGAGATGTCGGCCTTGGGCTACCGCACGACGGAACCCGAAGCGGTCCCCCGTGAGACGCCGCGAGGCATGGCCCGCGTCGTCAACCAGCTCCAGCAGCACGACGGCCTCAGCTCCGCCCAGGCGGCTCGCGTGGCCGGGTTGACCCCCGATGAGTTCGACGAGATCTACCGGTGTGCTTCATCCCTGTCCGAGAGCCCCGCCCTCGGCACGTCTTTGAGGTGAGCTGATGATCGACCCCACGGTCCCGGACCGTCCTCCCGCCCAGCCCCATGCTGCCGACGCGCGCCCCACGACGGCGCAACTGCTGGCCGGGCGGGTGCTGTACCAGGAGAACGCCCGCTACCTGCCACGCGTGCGCGAATCCGTCGACACCCGGCTGAGCGGCGTGGTGATGACCGGCAAAGACGCTGACAAGCGCGCCGCCCAACTGCGCAGCGCCGGCTACCGCGGGGTCCTGCTGATCGACAGCGCCGCCTACATGACGTACACGGCCACCCCCGCCGAACCTTTCCTGCTGCCCCAGGACACCCTCTTCGAGGGTCTGGACAACTGCCTGGACTTCCAGCGCCACCGTGGCGCCGATGCGGCCCTGACACCGACCGGCTACATCCCTGCGGCCGCTTCCAAGACCCTCAAGGCGGTCATGCGCGCGGCCGAGCAGATCGAGCGCGAGGACGTGGTCGTCGTCTTGCCGATCGACATCGCCTGGATCAATCCCGAGCACATCACGCAGCTCATCGCCGTCTGCAAGCGGATCCGCCAGCCCAAGGCCGTCATCCTGATCCGCCAGTTCGATCCGATGGCGGCCTTCAAACAGACCGCGGAGAATCTGCGGCGCCTGGTGTCGGAGGCCGAGCAGGCCGCGCTGCTGCGCACCGACCTGGCCGCGCTGGACGCCATGGTTCACGGAGCGCTGTTCGCGGGAATCGGCGCCGACAGCTCCATCCGCCACGCCGTTCCGGCGGGAGAGCGGGCACAGACGGCCGAGTCAACCGGTTGGGCCCAGTACCCGAACGTGCTGATACCTGAGCTGATGCGCTTTTGCGGGACGCGGGCGCTGGCAAACCGCTACGCCAATGCCGAGCCCGCCCGGTGCGATTGCCCGGTGTGCGATGGGCGCGGCCTGGACCGTTTCAACAGCCCGGACGGGGAGACGCGGATCGAGTCCGAGGACCACAACGCCTATGTCTGGGGCGCGTGGGTGAACGAGATGGCCACCTTCCAGCCGGGGCACGAACGCCGCCAGTGGTGGCGTGACCGGTGCGCCCGCGCGCTGGACCACTATGAGCTGGAGAACGTGAGGATCCAGCAGCCCCGCGGGTTCCAGCCGCCCGCACCTCTGCGCGCCTGGGCCACCCTTCCGATCGAAAGCGGCACGCCTGCCCCCACCGAGGACGCCCGCCGTGGAGTCAGCCCAGCTGCCGGCTGACCTCTTCAAGGAACAGCCAGCCCGCGGCCGTGAACCTCTTGCGGACAAACGGTCGCGGCGGCACCAGAACCTCCACCCGCTCTCCTCGGGCGATCAGCAGGCCGATGCCGTAGAAGTCGGTTTGCAGCATCGCCTCCTGGCGGCGACGTAACGGGCCATCCACCAAGATCGCGCGGGCGCAAAACGGCGCGAACCGGCCGGCCCGCTCCAGTGCTGACTCCCAACCCCGGCCGGGAACCACGGCAAGATCCAAGCGGATGGGCTGCACCGCGTGCCGCACCACCGCGCTCTCCTGCCGACTCACTGCTCCTCGCGGAACCCGCGCCAGCATGCGCCGCTCGGCAGGGGTCAGTGAGGCGAGCGGCACGGGCTCGTCCAGCGGCAGGCTCATCAACAGTTCCAGCACCTCGGGGCGCAGGAGCAACTCGGCGCGGGCCAGAGCGCGCCGACGGCGTTCCCGCTCGTCCACCCGGTAGGCGATCAGTGCCTGCGACCCTAGGACGTTCACCATGGCGATCTGCGAGTCCGCCGGCACCAACCCGCCCGGCTTCCTGGCGGCCGCCGAAACCACGTCCATGGGTACCTGCATCGTGACTGCCATGCCTTCACCTTGCCCTAGCGCGATGTCCGTGTCTCACCCGGGGTCATGGGAGGTCGCCGTAGGCGGCGTGAAGTCCTCCAAAGCGCGTACCAACCCGTGCAGCCCCTTCCATACCCGCGTGTCTCCGCATCGCTCATACCAGCGCCGACGCTGGCCCGCGGCGATCTCAGCCTGCCGCACCAGCCCCAGCGTCATGAGGTCTTTGACCGGGGCGTAATAAACCGACGCCGCGACGCCGTGGACGACGGCCAGCTCGCCGAGGTTGACCCGGCCGTCGCGGGACCTTGCCAGCGCCGTCACCACCGCCAGCTTGTGCCGGTTGCCCAGAAGCAAGACCGACACATCCTGCTGTGCCACCCGGGCCCGCCGCCGCATGAGACATGATTATGTATTCGCGAAACATGAATTTCAATGAGCGCAGCAGGTCAGATGCGGTGATCGCGTGAACTGACGTACTGACCGGCACGGCCCAGGTCAGCGGGATCAGGCTTAGGCCTTCACCCAAGTACGTAGGCACGTCAACCGTCTGACGGCGATACGCGCCGGACAGACGCCCCTGCGCCTCCGAGGACACTCCCGTTCCCCGGTGTCGTGTCCAGCACTGCCCGATACCGCTCTTTGAGGAAAGACGCCCTTACGCCCTCGCGCTGCACCCCCCGCCTACCTGCCCTTGCGCCGCCAGTGGGCTGGAGCCGCCGTCTGGCCGGTAACCCGACTCATCCCGGCCGCCTGCGCCCCGGCTGATGGCCGTGGATCGACGAGCGGCCGATCCGGCCTGGCTACGAGTGACCCGCGCATTTATCTCGGTTCCGCGTATACCTCGCAGCGGCGCAAGGCGATCCGGATCTGGCCACTGGCACTGGTGACACTCGCCACCGTTACCGCTCCGTTCCGGCCCGCCGCACCGGCGCCGGTCACCGATGCGGTCGCCCGCAGCGGTGCCGGGGTGGGCTTCTGGGCGAACACTCGAACGATACTCAGGCACGTCAACGACGTGCTCGTCCACGTGTGCTTCCAACCCTGCCGATTCGCGAAAACGTGCTCTTCACCTGCGGGGTGGGACATTGCGCAAGGTGAACAATTCCTTCGCGGGGACGCCAAGCGCGTCGGCGATCTGGAAGACGTTGTCCAGCAACGGGCTGTACACGCCATTCTCGATGCGGTTGATGGTCTTGCGGTCGACCTCGGCGAGTTCCCCCAGCTTCTCCTGGGAGAGCCCTTGTTGCTCCCGGACCTCGCGCAGCCGCGTACCGAACTGTCTGCGCAGTTCAGCGAGGCGCGGCGGGAGCGGGGCGGGCACCTACCCACGGTGGCGTGCATGATCCTCCAAGGTCTGTACCAAGCTTGGTACAGATTACGGAAGGTAGTCGGCCTGCGCCCTTCGCGCGGCGAGATCCTGGAGCGTCTTTCACGCTTGCCCCGTCCGACCCTTGAAGAGGCAACGATGATCACAACGGAGTCGCGTCGCCCTGCCCGCACAATCGCCCTGCCCCGTCGTAACCACCACGGCGGCCACTCCCCCGCCTGGCTGCTGGTGCAGGCCGCCCAGCTGTCTTGGGAGATCCATGCCATCTTGACCCTCATCCACGGGGCCCGGCTCAACCTCACCGAAGAACTATCCCTGCAGTACGAGGCGACCCGCGCGCTGATGGAGGCCGCCCACGCCGGCGTCATCATAGAGGCGCGGATGCCGCTGGCACCGTCCTGGAGCAGCGGGCCGCCCCGCCCCCGGTCAGTGTTCGCCCAGGCCCGCGAGGCCGGCAGCGACCCCCACTCGATCATCCCGGAGATGATCGCCCCAGCCAAACCCGCCGTTCCCGCCGAGCACCTGCAAGCGCTGGCCGAGGCCTCCCGCCCCGATCGGTTCCCCCATGCCCAGTGCGCCGGTGTCAATCTCAAAGGGGCACGCTGCGCCAAGCGCATTTTCACCGGCATCGGCGCCGAGCACTGCCACATGCACCTGACCCCGGCCGAGCAACGGCGCCGTGAGCAGCTACGTGCCGCCCGTGAGCAGGTCCGCCAGGCCGAAGAAGACGCGGCCGAGGCCCAGCAGGTCGCCCTCGCCCACGACTGGATCGACCGCTACGGCCGACGCCCCCACCGCGTGGAGCTGCCCACGCTCCCTTCACGACCACATCAGATCACCCTCACCCACCCCGGTGCCCCGGCACCGGCGGACGCCGAACCGCATGCGATCATCACCCTGCACGAGACCGGCTGGCCAGCGATCTGCCCCCGCGCCGGCGAGATCATCAGGGTGTTTCTCGACGTACCCTGTGCCTCCCTGCAAGAGATCGCCACACACGCCGCAGCCCAGACGCCGGGCCGCTGGAGCGACGGTGCGCAATGGCTGGCCTCCAGCGTCTGGGACGGCATCCAGCCGCCCACCGACCACATGCCGGCCGCTGGCGAGTCACCTGAGCTGGACGAATACCCCGGCGTTCACACCCTGCGCCTGCAGATGCTCAGTGATGAACGCCACCTGGGCCGCTGGCAGGCCGGGTTCTCCGCGCTGGTGCGGGCCTGCGGCCACCCGGCGGTGGAGACCATGGCGGAGCTGCTGGCGTTCTGGCAACACGTTGGCATCCTGGCCCAAACCCAGCACACCGTTACCGGTGCATATACCCACCCGCGATTGGCGGTCGCGGCGAAGGTACGCTCGCCCTGGCGAGTTCTTCAGGCCGGCAGTCGGTGTGAAGCCTTCGACGCCGTGACGCGGGCCGTGCGTTTTCTGATCACGATGGCCGCCCCCTGGGATCGCGAAGTCTCCCCTCACGAGGTCCTCGATCTGACCCAGGCTATGGAATAGGCGTCGTGCTCGCAGGCCTTGCCTGACCAGCCATGTCTGCATTCGAATCGGACAGGGCAAGCCTCCGCAGAAGGCGTGCTGACAGGTGGGAGAGCTGCCTGGACATCGACGTACTCGACCGTGAATGGGCGGCTCGCCGCTTGATCCGGTGGGAGGTGATCCGGGCCGACGGTTCGTCGTCTGTCATGCGGCAGCCCAACTTTTGCGAAATCGGGCGTCTACCGCAGCCACCGTGGACGCCCTCGGCATAGGAGGACAACAGCTGCTCAAGTCGGCAGTGATTGAGCACATTAACGTCTCGTCCGACGTCGACGGCAGCGAAGACCGAAAGGCCTCAAGAAACCGGTGACGTAAGTGTCATCCGGAGATGTTCCTTTCCCCTGAGTTATCCCAAACTGCCAGATGATCGGCGTGGACACGCCTCCAAAGCCGTCAGGGCGGTTTGCCCGGCGATACGCTTTAGCTGTACTCGAGCCAGGCGAGATGAGGACCGGCAGGAGGCCGCCGTGGCAAAGGCGGACGAAGACACCAATCGGCGGCAACCACAGCCGTTTGCCGTGATTCCCTTGGACGCCTACGGGCACCCCGGCACCCGCCCGCACCGTTGACGAACTAGGGACTGTCCTGTGGATCACTACATGAGGTAATGGATCGCATGAGTTACTTCATGTACGACGTGATGGGCATGACGGTCGACGAGCCTGATACGGAGACGATGCGGCGGGTTCTGGACGGTCTGGCGGAGGCAGATGACGAGCATCCTGATGTGTCGTTGTCGCATGAGAGCGGGTGGTGCCTCAGCGCGTTCACCAGCGGCCTGCTGGTGTGGGAGAACACCGCCGATGACTCGGTGGTCCCCGGGGAGATGCGCGAGGCCAGCCGCGAGGAGGTGCTGCGACTCTTCGGACCACTTGCGGCGGGCAACATCACCGCGATCGAGGAGCTGCCCTGGCAGAGGTAGCCGGCCGCGCGCTCACGGCCTCGCCCACAGGAAGATTGCTGCGACGTGGAGGGCCGCGAGGTAGTGGACGGCGAGCTTGTCCGTGCGCATGGCGATGCCACGCCACTGCTTCAATCGGTTGATGCACCGCTCGACAGTGTTGCGATACCGGTAGGCCTCGCGGTTAAAGTTCGGCGGCCGTCCGCCTCGTGAGCCGCGGCGCTTACGGTTCGCGATCTGGTCGGAGGGCTCCGGGATCACCGCGGTGATGCTGCGCCGTCGCAGATGGGCACGGATCGCGCGTGAGGAGTAGGCGCGGTCGGCGGTCACGAGCTCGGGCCTGGTTCTGGGCCGTCCGCTGCCGGTCCGCGGCACACGGATGCCGGCCATGACGGCCTCGAAGAACAGCGAGTCGTGCCGGTGTCCGGCCGCGATCAGTACGGATAGCGGGCGGCACTTCCCATCGGCTGCGAGGTGCACCTTGGTCGTCAACCCGCCCCGTGACCTGCCGAGGGCGTGATCGTCCGGCTCTCCTGATGGAGCCCCCTTTTGCGGGCACCGGCGGCGTGTTGGTGGGCGCGGACGACGGTGGAATCCACGCTTACCAACCAGTCGATGTCCCCAGCGGCGTCGGCTTGCGCCTGAAGTTGGATCAAGATGCGGTGCCAGGTGCCGTCCTGGGCCCAGCGTCGGAAGCGGTTGAAGACCGTCTGCCAGGGACCGAACCGCTCGGGCAGGTCCCGCCAGGCGTTGTTTCCTCGGTACTTCCAGGCCACCGCGTCGATCACCTGCCGGTGATCCCGCCACCGCCCGCCGCGGGGCGGATCCGATGGCAACAGATGCCGGATCCGCTCCCAGCCCTCATCGCTCGACCCACCCCTGGACTCCATACCGGATCAAACGACGATCTGATCCACAGGACACTCCCTAGGGCGGTTGAGGGTCCGGGCCGGTCTTGGCGGTGAAGCCTGCGATGAGGGCCGGTCGATACTGCATGCGTTTGAGTCGGTTTTTCACCACGACGATCAGCTGGTCGACGGCGCGCACGGCGAGGTTGGCCAGACTCTTCGTTCATAACCGCCGTTGGCCGGTCCGGGAAAGTGTGGGTCGCCGAGGCTGGCGAAACCGGGCCGCCCCACCCGTACGGCCGTGCCGCAGCGGTACGGCTGGCGGATGCCGTGACGATCATGGCCTGCTGGCCGTACTGGCCGCACATGGGCGGTACCTGCCCAGCGGGCCGACTCGCGGGTTGGCCGCGGCCGGTGGATCACTCCACTGCAAGCTCCTATGGGATCTACGGGGGCATCATCTCCGCGGACCTGCTGCGCCAGGCCATCAGGATGGAAAAGCCATGCTGACAAGTGATGACGAATCGAGGATTCCCTGCTACGGCATACAGGTCTCCACCTGCATGTTCGCCATTTCATGTCAGCAAAAATCGTCACCTCATGTCACACGGAGACTGACAGAGACTGATAGGGGCTCGATTACCTTCGCAGACGATCTTCCTCTCATCACAAACTGGCCTCTGAGCTGGGCGTTGACATATAGTGACGATTTCGTACTGACAGTTTCGTGACGACTCCCACTGCGCCCTGATGAACATTCCGATTCGGTGATCATGGGCTGGACCCCTGACTGGCCGTCATGCGGCGAGCATGTCGAGCGGTCCGCCGATCAGCACCAGGGCGAACGCCGCCCAGCGGAACACATGCAGCGGCCGAGTGCGATGCAGGAGCGCGCCAAGGAGTATCTCGGCCGCGCCCATCAGCGCCCACCACGCTGCCTTGGCGAGCAGCCAGCTCCGGATCGCCTCCACGTACCGGCGCCGATCACTGGGCACGTGCTCCGTCAGGAACGCGTCGATCCGCGCTTGAATGTGACCACGCTGTACTGAGCACAGACCGTCGTGTTCGCCGTCGCATGAGTGGACGCGGGGCAGCTCTGCGATGACGCTTCGATGGAATGCCTGGTACTCCTCAAGCGAGCAACCCAGCGCGCGGGGGACGTAATCCGGACGACTGTACACAGCGCTGTGGCGGTCGCCGCGCTGGCCGGTTATCCCCCACTGGTCATGGGAGACGCCTGGGGAGGTGGACATGACGTGCCCCCGGATACTCGTGGAGAGGCCGGCCACGCCAGCTTGAGACAACCTAAGCCGGGCGCGGGAGAGGGCGTCTGTAGCGCGGACCTTCAATCCGCCGCCCCGCTGCCGCAGCTTTTCGGGGTCGAGGAGGTCCAGAACGATGGACAGCGCGGCGAAGTACAGCATGACCTTCCCGACGCGGCCCCACACCAGCATGGGCCACCCCCACACCACCATGTTGGTGGTTGAATGCCCGTCGAACCAGGTGGCGATGACGTCAAGTAACTCGTTCACGGGCCGCCCCTTCGCGTGCGCAGCGGGTTTCACGCAGGGTTCCAGTCTTCTCTCGTTCGCCGGTATGTGCCGGTCGTTCACTGACGCGGAAGGAGCAACGACTTGATGTCTCGACTCAACCAACCCAATGCCGCCCAGTTCAGCGAATCGGGGGTCAGAGTGTGGTGGAACGGAAACGTACGCTAAGCCCGTTCCCGCAGCTCAACCGTGACGGTGGAACGCGGGCGGTGAAGCGGCTCTGGCGTACGTTTCCGTTCCGTCGCACTCGGCGGGATGGGCTGCGCGGGGACTGTCTCTGCGAACTTTGAGTGATCGTCTTGTAACCGTTCGATCACTTTGTTAACGGTGTGTCCGCGTTGGTTCTACTTTCCGTGCATGCCTGTGGACTTCTTGAGTGACGGCGAGGCGGCGCGGTATGGGCGGTTCTGCGGGCCGCCATCGCGAGCGGAGCTGGAGAAGGTGTTCTTCCTCGATGACGCGGATCGCAGGCTGGTCAAGCGGTGCCGGGGTCCGCACAACCGGCTCGGCTATGCCGTTCAACTCACGACGGTCCGCTATGTCGGCAGGTTCCTGACGGATCCGCTGGACGGGGTGCCGACCGAGGTGATCGACAGCCTGGCCGAGCAGCTGGGGATCCAGGACGCGTCCTGCCTGAAGAAGTACGCGCAGCGGGAGGGGACGCATCGCGAGCACGCCGGCCAGATCCAAAAAATCTTCGGGTTGAAGGACTTCGCGGACTGCGAGGGCGAGTTCGTGGCGTCGTTGGCGGCGCACGCGTGGAACTCCGGGGACGGTCCGACGGCACTGTTTCAATGGTCGGTGCACTGGCTGCGGGAGAACGACGCGCTGCTGCCGGGGGTCACGACGTTGACGCGCTTGGTGGCGCGGGAACGTGACGCGGCGACACAGCGCCTGTACGACACCCTGGCCGCGGGGCCGACGGACGAGCAGGTCGTCGGCATGGAGAACCTGCTGGAGGTCCCGCCGGGTAAGAAGGTGTCGGAGTGGGAACGGTGGCGGACCGGCCCGTCCAAGGCGTCCGGGCCCGGTCTGGTGAAGGCGTTGTCGCTGGTGGAGGAGATCCTCGCCTCGGGGCTGGGCCGGTTGGAGCTTGATCCGTCGGTGCCGCAACGGCGGCTGGTGGACCTGGCCAAGTACGGTCTGGGCGCCCGGTCGGCGCAGATGAAACGGCACCCGTCCGAGCGGCGGATCGCCACGCTAGTGGCATCGGTGCGGCGGTTGGAGACCAAGACGATCGACGACGCGCTGGAACTGCTGGATCTGCTGATGGTGACCGAGCTGCTGGGCAAGGCGCAGCGAGAGGCCGACAAGCAGAAGGTGAGGCGGCACCCGAAGCTGGCCAAGGCATCGGCCCGGCTGGCACTGGCGGTCGAGGTGCTGCTGGAGGCGGCCGAGATCGGGGACGAGGTCGCTCTGTTCGAGGTGTGGGAGATGATCGAAGCCCGGATCCCGCGCAGGGAACTGCGGGACGCGGTGGAGACCGTGCACGAGCTGGTGCCGCCGCCGGACACCGACGACGATGGCGGCTGGTGGGCGGAGATGGCCTCGCGGTACGCGACGGTCTCGGGTTTGTGAAGGTGCTGACCGAGGTGATCGAGTTCGGCGCCAACCCCGAGGGCGGACGCGTCCTGGCCGCGATGACAGCGCTGCCGAAGGCTCTGGCCCATAAGCCGAAAGATCATTCAGCAACGCTGCTGCCGATGCGGTTCGTCGACGCCGAGGTGGTGACGGGTGTGTGGAAGCGGCTGGTGTTCGGGCACCCGGCCCGCAAGGACGGCCTGGCCGACCGCAACGCCTACGTCTTCTGTGTGCTGGAGCAGTTCCACCGCCGGCTGAAACGTCGTGAGATCTACGCGCCGGGCTCATCCAGGTGGCGGGACCCCAATGCGCAGTTGCTGGAGGGCGAACGGTGGGAGGCGGTCAAGGACAGCGTGCTCACCGACCTGGGCCTGCCGGACGATCCCGCCGACCACCTGACCGAACTCGAGGACGTCCTGGACCAGACCTATCGGGTGGTGCGTGCGGGACTGGCCGCCAACGATTCGGTGACCATCGACGACGCCGGGAAGATCCATGTGGCGAGCGTGAAGGCGATCGAGGAACCACCCAGCCTGGTGGACCTGCGCAAGCGCATCGAGGCGATGATGCCGCGCGTGGACATCTCCGAGGCGATCTTGGAGGTCCTGCAGTGGTGCCCGGAGTTCCTGTCCTCGCTGACCTCCCTGGCGGGCGGCCACTCGCAGCTGGCCGACGTCGATGTGTCGGTGGCGGCCTGCCTGACCGCGCAGGCGCTGAACATCACCTACACGCCGATCGCGGTGAAGGGGGTGCCGGCGCTGGAGCGGCACCGGCTCGGCCACGTCGACCATACCTACCTGCGCGCGGAGAATTACGCCGCGGCCAACCCGTTCCTGGTCGCCAAGCAGGAGAAGATCGGCTTCGCCAAGGCCTTGGGGGCGGTCTGGTCGCCGCGATCGACGGGATGCGGTTCGTGGTCCCGGTCCCGTCGGCCTACGCCCGGCCCAACCGCAAGTACTTCGGGCCAAAGCGCGGTGTCACCTGGCTGAACATGATCAACGATCAGGCGTTCGGGATCGCGGCGAAGGTGGTGTCCGGCACCGACCGGGACTGCCTGCACGCCCTGGACGTCATCTTCTCCTCCGGTGAGGGCCGCCGCGCGGACGTCATCGTGACCGACACCGGCTCATATAGTGACCTTGTTTTCGGGCTGGCACATCTACTGGACCGCGAGTACCGGCCGGCGCTGGCCGACCTGCCAGACCAGAAGCTGTGGAAGAGCTACTCCGACGTCGACTACGGGGCGCTGAACTCCCTGGCCCGCGGGGTGCTGGATCTGCGCAAGGTCCGCAAGCACTGGCCAGACATCCTCCGCCTGGTGGCCTCGATCTACACCAGCGCGGTCAGCCCGTACGACGTGGTGCGGATGTTGCAGCGCGACGGGCACCCCACCGCGCTCGGCGAGGCCATCAACACCTACGGCCGCATCTTCAAGTCCTTGCATGTCCTGGCTCTGATCGATGACGAGGATCTCAGGAGGGACATCAAGGGCATCCGCAACCTGCAGGAAGGCCGCCATGCCCTGGCCGAGTAGGTCTTCCACGGCCGCAAGGGGCAGCTGTTCCACCGCTACTACGAGGGCCTCGAAGATCAGCTGGGAGCTCTCGGCATCGTTCTCAACTGCCTCGTTCTGTGGAATACGACCTATATCGACGACGCTCTGGCCCAGTTACGCGAGCAGGGTTACCCGGTGAAGGACGAGGACGTCGCCCGGCTGTCGCCGTTCATCCGCAAGCACATCAACGTCCACGGCCGCTACTCCTTCTACAAGCACGACTTGGCCGGAGGCCGCCGCCCCCTGCGCGACCCCGACTCGGCCGACGACGACCAGGGCGACGGATGAGAGAACGGGCGCCGCAGCCATGGCGGCTGGGTCGTCCTCGCCCTGTCCGAGCCCGCGAGGGGGATCAGCGGCTTGCCCGGTCGCGGTGACGTCGGGCGGCGCGGATCTCGGCGTCGGCGACTTCGTCGGCCAAGAGGGTGTAGAGCTGGGTGGTTTCGGTGGAGGCGTGGCCGAGGCGTCGGCGGACGGCTTCGATGGAGACGCCGGCGTTGATGAGTTCGGTGGCGTGGGCGTGCCGGAGTTGGTGGATGTCGATCTCGATGCCGGCGGCGGTGCAGTAGCCGGTCCAGCGGTGGTGGGCGGCGTCGTAGGACAGTGGGCCGCCGGAGCCGTTGATGCTGACGCGGAAAAGTGGCCCGCTCGTGTAGCCGGCCCGGTTGAGGTAGAGCTTGAGCAGGGTGACGTAGCCGCGGTCGTCGAGCAGTACGGTGCGCACGCTGCCGCCCTTGCCGTGGATGCGCACGTGTTCGTCGTCCAGGCGCAGGTCGAGGTCTTCGACGTACAGGCCGCACACCTCGGCGGCGCGGGCGCCGCAGACGTAGGCGGTCTCGAACTGCACCCGATCGCGCAACCGGTCCAGCGGGAGGTCCTTGCGCGGCCGCCGGGAGCAGATCGCGGCCAGCACCTTGGCGACGTCGGCGGCCGCGGCCGGTCGGGGCAGCGTCTTGGGCACCTTGATGGTGTCGATTCGGTCCATGGGGTTGGCCTGCAGCAGGTCGTGCCGGACGGCCCAGCGGCAGAAGGAGGCGATCGCGGCCCGCTTGCGCTTGCGACTGGCCGCCGACAGGGCGCCGAGGTCGGCGAGGAAGGCCCGGATGGGGGCGGCGGTCAGCTCGCCGAGTTCGCCGTCGACGTGGGCGCCGAACTGGATCAGGTCGCCGCGGTAGGCGCGGATCGTCTGGCTGGAGGCGCCGGCGTTCTTCTTGTCGGTGAGGAAGTCGTCCAGGTGCGCCGCGAGCGGGTGGTCCCGGCCGAGCTGCCCGGTGATCACCGCATCCACGTTGTCGTGCCTCCACATTCGCGAAGTTGCCAGATAACCGGGAATCGAACCGTCCATGCGGGCTGGCCTGCGCCCAGGTCGCGCCTGGCGCGTGATCGCTATCTTGCCGGATAACGAAGGTTATCCCGCAACCCGTGGGATGTCTGATGTCGTGGGAGCGTGGCTCGCCGTCAGGCACGTCCCCGTCGTCGATCTCGTGAAGCAGCTCTCCGGCTCTTCGTGGCATCTTGGGACGGTAGGCGGGTGGCGGCCACGCGCCAGAAACATGGCGACTCCGCTCCACCCGCGGCACTCTCGCCGATCTTGACGCTTGTTGATAGGTTCTCTACAGGTGCGCCGGGAAGTCTGGTCGGCATTTCTGTCGTCCATTCCGGAAAGGCGCCCGCCATGCGTGCTCGCGACCTGCTCGCCGACTTCCCCACGGTCACCTTGGACACCGCGGTGATCGAAGCCGCCCGGCTGCTGGCTGACCAGGACCTGCCCGGCCTGATCGTCGTCGACGAGCGCGGGCTGCCGGTCAGCATCCTGCCCGGGACCCAGGTGCTGCGGCTGGCGGTACCCGGCTACTGCCAGGACGATCCGGCCTTGGCGCGGGTGGTGGACGAAGCGCACGCCGATGCCCTGCTCACCTCCATGACCGGCTGGACTGTGCGCGAGGCACTGCCCGCCCGGCCTCGCGAGTTGCCGGTCACTGACCCCGAGGCCACCGTGCTGGAGCTGGCCGCGCTGATGGCGCGCACGCACAGCCCGCTGGTGGCGGTGGTCGGCGCGGTTGGCGGTGGCAGCGTCTGCTCGGCGCGGTCACCCTGCAGGCGCTCATGGACGGGCTGCTGGGCCGGTGACCGCGCTTGCTTGGCTGTCGGTGGCGGTCTTTCTCGGCGCCTACGCGCTGATCGCCACCGAACGCATCCATCGGGTGGCCGCCGCGCTCGGCGGCGCCGGGATCATGCTGCTGATCCATGCCAGCGACGCCGGAGCGGCGTTCTTCAGTGAAGAAACCGGCGTCGATTGGAACGTCATCTTCCTGCTGCTGGGCATGATGGTGATCGTCGGCGTGCTCAAGCAGACCGGCATCTTCGAATACCTGGCCATCTGGGCCGCCAAACGGGCCCGCGGCAAGCCGTACCGGCTGATGGTGCTGCTGGTGGTCATCACCGCGTCGGCGTCGGCGCTGCTGGACAACGTGACCACGGTGCTGCTGATCGCTCCGGTCACGTTCCTGGTGTGCGAACGGCTGCGGCTGCCGGTGGTGCCGTTTCTGATCGCCGAGGCGATGGCCTCCAACATCGGCGGCGCCGCCACGCTGGTCGGGGATCCGCCGAACATCATCATCGCCAGCCGGGGCGGGTTGAGCTTCAACGACTTCCTCATCCACATGGCGCC
Organism: Streptosporangium sp. NPDC000396; assembly: GCF_042898655.1. Taxonomy (NCBI): domain Bacteria; kingdom Bacillati; phylum Actinomycetota; class Actinomycetes; order Streptosporangiales; family Streptosporangiaceae; genus Streptosporangium; species Streptosporangium sp. NPDC000396. Next base: position 71,782 of record NZ_JBIAZA010000026.1, on the reverse strand, counting down.
GATGGTCGTCATCTTGATGGTGGCCTTCGTCGGGCTGTGCCGGATCTTGTTCCGTGAGGCGTTCGTCTACGACCCCGAACGCGCCGAGCAGATCATGCAGCTCGAGGAGCGGGAGGCGATCGCCGACCGGACCTTGCTGTGGCAGAGCCTGGCCGTGCTGGGCCTGGTGATGGCGGCGTTCGTGCTGCATCCGGTGTTGCATTACGAGCCGTCGGTGGTGGCGATCCTGGGCGCCGGACTGCTGGTGGCGGCCACCAAGGTGACCACTGAGCAGGCGATCGCCGAGGTGGAATGGCCCACCCTGGTGTTCTTCATGGGGTTGTTCGTCATGGTCGGCGCCTTGGTCGAGACCGGCGTGATCGGCCAGGTCTCCCGCTTGGCGGTCGATGCCACCGCTGGTCAGCTCGGGCTGGCCACGATGGTGTTGTTGTGGGCCTCGGCTGGGTTGTCGGCGATCGTGGACAACATCCCCTACGTCGCCACCATGAGTCCGATCGTGGCCGAGCTGGTGCAGGCAGGTGGCGGCAACGATGCGGGGCAGGTGCTGTGGTGGGCGCTGGCCTTCGGCGCTGACCTGGGCGGCAACGCCACCGCCGTCGGCGCGGCGGCCAACGTGGTCGTCATCGGCATCGCCGCCCGCAACGGCACCCCGATCAGTTTTTGGACCTTCACCAAATACGGCCTGATCGTCGCCGTGGTCACCGTGGTGCTGGTCACCCCGTACCTGTGGCTGCGCTACCTCCTGTGACGATGAGAGGCCAGGGTTCCCCGACGAGCGCACCCTGCCCGCATTCGTCGTAGTTGCGCCGGTCGCCCCGAGATGTCCATGAAGACCCGCCCAGTGCGGACCAGGTCGTGATCTGCTTTCTATGCAAGGAGGTGCCATGGTGTCCACTTCCCGCGCAGCCTTTTCCGAGCGCGCTACCGCCGTTGCGCGCCCGCCGGCCGGCCCGGTGGAGTACCGGCTGGAGGGCGAAGGCCGCAGGACGGTCGTGGTGTTCCACGGCGGTCACATGCGGGCGGGGCTGGCGCTGGGCGAGGAGGTCTTCGCCGACGCCGGTTTCACGGTGCTGGCACCCTCACGCCCCGGTTACGGGCGTACGCCGCTGACCACGGGCACGACGCCGGCCGGCTTCGCCGACGCCACCGCCCAGCTGTGCCGGATCTTAGGCATCGAACGCCTCGCCGCGGTCGTGGGCATCTCGGCCGGCGGCCGCACCGCGCTGACCATGGCCGCCCGCCACCCGCACCTGGTCGAGCGCATCATCCTGCAAAGCGCGGTCGGATTCCTGCCCTGGCCCGACCGGCTGACCCGGCTGGGCGGCCGGGCGGTGTTCAACGCCCGGGTGGAGGCCGGCACCTGGGCGATCATGCGGTCCCTGATCCGCCTCGCGCCGTCGCTGGGGCTACGCCTGCTGCTGCGTAGCCTGTCAGCCCTGCCCTCGCGCCAGGTCCTGGCGGGCCTGTCCACCGCCGAACGCACCACGCTGGCTGGGTTGTTCACCATGATGCGCTCGGGCCACGGCTTCGTCGCCGACATGCTCCCGGTGCCCGACTGCGCCACACAGGTCGACCAGCCCGCGCTGATCATCGCCACCCGTCACGACCGGTCGGTGCCCTTCGCCCATGCCGAGTCCTTGGCATCGGTCATGCCGAACGCCGAACTGGTGGACAGCCGGGCCGACAGCCACATGATCTGGTTCGGCCCTGACTACCCCCGCATCGCCACGAAGATCCGCGAATTCCTCGCCGCAGGCTGAGCGCGGCTACCGCTTGTCGGGTCTCGGGCTGTCCGGTCACGCGAAGGTGCCGCCCCGGCAGGGGCTGAGCACATCGACCTCGGCCAGGCGGACCCGCCGGGTCACACTCCCGGCAACTGGGAGATCGCGCCCCTGGTGGGGTGCGGGTGAGCCGGGAAGCCTGGTCGGTCTGCGGTCTGCGGTCGCGGAGCTAGGCGGCTTGCTTGCGATGCGCCCGACCACGCCCCTTCTCGGCTGCGGCACCCCCGACACGGCGTGGACGATGTTCTGGCCATGCGGCGGTCGGCGGGCTGGGGTCAGCCGGTCTGCTGGTGCCAGCGGTGCAGCAGGGCGGGGAGCTCGCCGAGCAGGAATTCGTAGAAGGCGTGCATCTGGGCCAGGCGCTGATGGGCGGGATCGCCCTCATCGGTGGCGGCGATCCCGGCGGCCGCGGCCTGAAGCATGGCCTGGATGACGGTGTTCTGGCTGGTGAACAGGGTGGCCCAGGCGTCGTCGCGGAGACGGTAGTGCTCGCGGCGGCTGCCGGGGGCGGGCAGGCGTTCGATCAGCCCGACCGTCGCCAGGGATTTGATCGCGCCGGAGACCGAGCCTGCGCTGGCCTCCAGCCGGTCAGCGATCTCGCCGGCGGTGACGCTTTCCTGGTCGGTGAACAAGAAGACCGCCAGGGTGCGCGCGGCCATGCGCTGCAGCCCGCCCTCGATCAGCGTCAAGGCCAGCCGTTCCGCCGCCTGCCACTGCTCATACCGATCGTCCACGTGCTCGCCTCCTTGAGGAGAAACAGGATACCGAACACCCCGACCCTTCAGAAATTTCTGAAAAGTCGGTATATTCCTCGTATCGGCCTCTCACGAGAGGTTCGATGGTGTGCCGGGAAGCCTGGTCGGCGATGTGACCTCTCATCAGCGTCGACAGGAGTTGACCAGCCATGACCCTGCTCAGCCGTTTGTACGGCGTGCGCCCCACCCTGCGTCACCGGGTGCGCGTCCGGCGGAACGTGGAGATCCCGGCCGTCGATGGTGTGCGGCTGCTGGCCACGCACTACTACCCGGCCGGTCAGCGCCGACCGCCGCTGGTACTGCTGCGCAGCCCATACGGCCGCGGCAACGCCCTGGACCAGCTGCCGAAGCTGCTGGCCGAGCGCGGCTACCAAGTGCTGTATCAGAGCCTGCGCGGCACGGCCGGGTCCGGTGGCCGCTTCGACGGCTTCGTCATCGACCCGGCCGACGCCGACGGCACGCTGAGCTGGCTGCGCACCCAGCCGTGGTTCGGCGGCGAGCTGGCCACCTGGGGCGCCAGCTACCTCGGCTACGTCCAATGGGAGCTGGCCGCCCGGGACATCCCCGAATGGAAGATCGCGCTGATTCAGGACGCGCCGTCTTCCTTCGCCGACGGCTTCATGTACCCCGGCAGGGCCTTCGCCTCTGGTAACGCGCTCGGCTGGGTGCAGCTGGTGGAGCGGATGTTCACCGGCGGCTACGGCATCACCCGCCAGCTGACCGGCATGATCGGCGCCGCACGGAGGCTGTCGCGTGCCACGCTCACCCTCCCACTGCAGGAAGCCGATCAGGCACTGACCGGGCACCCCGTGCCCTGGTTTCGGGACTGGGTCCGCCATGGTCCCGGCGAGCCCTACTGGGCCAGCACCGACCACCGCGCCAACACCGCCCGCATGCCATCCTTGGTGCACCTGCAGGGCGGCTGGCACGACTTCTTCCTGCCCGGCATGCTGGCCGACTACGCCGCCCTACTCGCCGCCGGGCGCAGGGTGCGGCTGCTGGTCGGCCCATGGAGCCACGGCCGCGGGCTCTACACCCGCGAAGGGCTGACCGACGCGCTCGCCATGCTGGACGCCGCGCTGTTCGGGCGGCAGGTGCCCTCGGGCGTGCGGCTGTTCGTCACCGGCGCGGGCCGTTGGATCGAAGTACCCGCCTGGCCGCCGGAGCACGAGCCGACCCCCTGGTTCCTGCACCCGGACGGCGAGCTGAGCCGTATCCCGCACGACGGCCGGGCGGCGCCCAGCCGCTACCGCTACGACCCCGCGGACCCGACCCCTACCGTCGGCGGCACGCAGGTGGGCATCTCGGCGGGGGCGAAGGACAACCGCCGCATCGAGGCAAGAACCGACGTGCTCACCTTCACCACCGCGCCCCTGGCCGAAGACGTCGAGGCCGTAGGCCCGGTCCGCGTGCGATTGCACACGCGCTCGGCCAACCCGCACGTCGACTACTTCGCGCGGTTGTGCGAGGTGGACGCGCGCGGCCGATCGGTCAACGTGTGCGACGGCATCGTCCGGCTGCGAGACCCCGGCGACATCCGGGTGGCCGACATCCGGGTGGCCGACATCGCCCTGTGGCCGATGGCCCACCGCTTCCGGCGCGGCCACCGCATCCGGCTGCAGGTCTCCAGCGGCGCCCACCCGCGCTTCGGCCGCAACCCCGGCACCGGCGAACCAATCGCGACCGGGCGCGGCCTGCGCCCCTCGGAACACGAGATCTTCCACGACCACAGCCGCCCGTCAGCCCTCTGGCTGCCCCTCGCTCCAGGAGCATCGTGAAACTACTCGTCCTCGGCGGCACCCACCACGTGGGCCGCGCCATCGTCGAGACCGCGCTGGAGCGCGGTGATGAGGTGAGCACACTCAACCGCGGCCTCAGCCGCGCCCCCGCACCCGGGATACGGGCGCTGATCGCCGACCGCACCGACTCTGAGTCCGTACGGCGGGCACTGGGCGATGAGGAGTGGGACGCGGTCATCGACACCTGGGCCTGGGCGCCGCGGGTGGTGCGCGACAGCGCCCGCCTGCTGGCCGGCCGGGCCGGGCACTACGGGTATGTCTCCAGCCGAGGCGTGCACCGCTGGCCCTGGCCCGCGGGCGCCGACGAGCACGCCCCCCTGGTCGACGGCGACCCCGGCAGCACCGACGACGTCGACTACGCCGCCGCCAAGCGCGGCGGCGAGCTCGCCGTTCTGGAATCCTTCGGCCAGCGGGCGCTGCTGGCCAGAGCAGGGATGATCCTCGGCCCGTATGAGGACGTCGGCCGCATCCCGTGGTGGCTGCGCCGCCTGGAAAGGGGCGGGCGCGTCCTGGCCCCCGCCCCGGCCCAGACGCCCCTGCAGTACCTCGACGTCCGGGACCTGGCCACCTGGATGCTCCAGTCGGCCGAACGCGGCCTGAGCGGCGCCTTCACCGTGACCGGCCCACCCGGCGCGATCACCCTCGGCGAACTGCTCGAAACGGCGCTGGAGGTCACCGGCTTCGCCACCGAACTGGTGTGGGCGCCGGCGGAGCTGCTGCTGCGGCACGGCCTGCCGCTCGGCATGGAGCTCGGGCTACGGCTGCCCGACGGCAGCGCGCCGCGCGGCATGCACGACGCCGACGTCCGCGCCGCCCTGGCCGAAGGGCTCACCACGCGCCCGCTGCGCGAAACCCTCGCCGACACCTGGGCCTGGCTCCAGGCCGAAGGCGACCCGGCGCCCCGCGCCGATGCGCCCTCCCCCGACACCTGGCTCGACACCGCCGCGGAACAGCGGCTGCTCGACCAGCTCTCCCACTAAGGAAACCCAACTTTTATGCGCGCCATCATCATCGGAGCCGGCATCGCCGGCCTGGCCACCGCCCTGCGCCTGCACCAGATCGGCTGGGACACCCTCATCGTCGAACGCGCGTCCGCCCGCCGCGGCGGCGGCTACGCGGTCACCTTCGGCGGCATCGGCTACGACGCCGCAGAACGCATGGGCATCCTGCCCGACCTGCGAGCCAAGGCCTTCGACACCCAGGAGCTCGTCTACCACAAGAGCGACGGCTCGCGCCGCTTCGCCCTCGACCGCGCCACCATCGCCGCCACCACCGGTGCGCGCTCGATCACCATCCTGCGCGGCGACCTGGAGGCCGTCCTGTACGAGAAGGTCCGCAACCACACCGAGATCCGCTTCGGCGCCACCCTCACCGCCATCGACCAGGACAAGCACGCCGTCCGCGTCACCCTGAGCGACGGCACCATCGAGGAGGCCGACCTGCTCATCGGCGCCGACGGCCTGCACTCGGCCACCCGCGCCCTGCTGTTCGGCCCGGAGGAGGACTTCCTGCTCGACCTGGAGCACAAGGTCGCCGTCTTCATGCTGGATCGGCGACCCGCAGCCATCGCGCCCGGCGCGACCGGCACCCTGTCATCGCGCGGCCGTACCGCGGCGGTCATCAGCGTCGGCGACGGCCGCAACGTCGCCTTCTTCGGCTACCGCGCCGACCACGCCCGCCCAGACGAGGACGTCGCCACCCAGCTGGAACGCGTCTACGGCGACCTCGGCTGGGTCATCCCCGAAGCCCTCGCCGGGCTCCAGCGGGCCGATTCGGTCTACTTCGACACCATCAGCCAAGTCGTGGCACCGTGCTGGAGCAGCGGCCGGGCGGTGCTGCTGGGCGATGCCGCCTGGTGCGTCACCCTGTTCGCCGGGTACGGCTCAGCGCTGGCCGTCGGCGGCGCCGATCGCCTCGGCACCGAACTGGCCGCCCACCCCGGCGACATCCCCGCCGCGCTGACCGCGTGGGAGGCCGCCATTCGGCCCGAAGCCGAACGCAAACAGAAGCTCGGCCGCCGCGTCAAAGGCGTCTACGCCCCCGCCAATCCGCTGCTGCTATGGCTGAGCCTGCTGCCGCTGCGGCTGGCCTCCCTGCCGCCGGTCCGCCGGTATATGACCCGTCGCTTCATCAAGGGCTGAGGTTGCCGGGCACCTGGCCGGGCGGGCGGCCAGGTGTTACATTCCTGGCAACTGGAAGATCGCGCCCCTGGTGGGGTGCGGGTGTCGGTGAGCCGGGAAGCCTGGTCGGCCCGCGATCTTGGGATCGCGGAGCTAGGAGGCTGCTTCCGATGCGCCCGACCACGACCCTCCTCAGCTGCGGCATCGCCGCAGGCCTGCTTGTTCCAGCCCTGATGCTGATCGACGGCGCCACCCGGCCCGGCTACAGCCTCTGGCATCACGGCGCCAGTCAACTCGGCACCGGCGAGCGCGGCTGGCTGCAAACGGTCAACTTCGTGATCGGCGGGCTCCTGCTGCTCGCCTTCGCCGCCGGGCTGCGCCGTGCTCTTCCTCCCGGCCATCGCGCTCTGTGGAAGCCGATCCTCCTGATGGCCGCCGGCCTGGCGCTGGCCGTGGCAGGGATCGTGCCCACCGATCCCGCCCTCGGCTACCCGCCCGGCCGGCCCGAGGTGGTCACCACCACGGGCCGGCTCCACGCCCTGGCCGGCCTGGCGCTGTTCGCCGCTCTGGCGGCCGCGCCGTTCGTACTGGCACGAAGCCCGCACCCCGGCAGCAGGAGATGGGCCGCCTACTCCCGCTGGTCGGGTGCGCTGGTCATCACCTTCGCCATCGCCGCCGGACTCGCCTTCCGCCTGGACGTTCAGGACGTGCTCCAGCCCGCACCCGCCGGTCTGCTCGAACACGCCGCCCTGCTGGTCGGCTTCGCCTGGATCATCGCTGTCGGCGTTCGCCTGCGCCGCCAAAACCCTGCACCCGGACAGGCCTGAGCGATGGAGATCCTGTTTGGCCTGTACATCCTGCGGACTCTGATCAAGTTCGTCACCCTGTTCGCCGTGCCGTACTCCACCCGCATCAAGCACATCGCCGCCGTGCACGAGGGCGGCGCCTTCCTGCGCTGGTTCGACAACATCCTGGTGCTGCTCATGATCATCCTGGTCGCCCTGCTGGCCGCCGTCGGGCTGGAACATCTCAGCTTCACCACCGGCCTGCTGGTCGGCCTCACGCTGACCCAGGTGTTCTTCCACCGCTTCACCCGGCCGCTCGCGCCGAACCGCGAGCCTCCGCCCCTGCAGGGCGCGCTGCTCGTCTGGGCGTTGTTCATGCTCATCACCCAGCAGCGAAGGAGAGCCTAATGGGCGGCGCAGCGGCCCCGGTCATCGAGGTGGCCGGCCTGACCAAGCGCTACAAGGACGTCCTGGCCGTCCACGACGTCGGCCTGAGCGTGCAAGCGGGCCAGATCTACGCCCTGCTTGGACTCAACGGCGCCGGCAAGACCACGCTGATCCGCATGCTGCTCGGCATGATCGCCCCTACCTCCGGATCGGCGTGGGTGCTCGGCACGGCCGTCTCGGCCGGACAGCGCTCGGTCTGGGCCCGCACCGGCTACCTGGTCGAAGCCCCGGCCGCCTACCCCGAGCTGACCGTGCGCGAAAACCTCCATCTGTACGCCCGCCTGCGCCGGCTGAAACACCCCGGCCGGCACGTGGAGGACGTCATCGAACGGCTGGCCCTGACCCCCTACGCCGGGCGACGCGCCCGCATCCTGTCCATGGGCAACCTGCAACGCCTGGCCTTGGCCAAAACCCTCATCCACAACCCCGACCTGCTCATCCTCGACGAACCCGTCAACGGCCTGGACCCCGCCGGCGTAGTGGAGATCCGCACCCTGCTGACCGGCCTGGCCCGCGAGCACGGCACCACCGTGCTGATCTCCAGCCACCTCCTGGCCGAAGTCGCCCGCCTGAACAGCCGCATCGCCATCCTGCACCAGGGCCGGCTGCTGGCCGAACACGACGCCACCAGCCTGGACCAACACCGGCGCCGCCACCTGCACGTTTCCACCCGCGACGACACGGCAGCCGACCGGGTACTGCGCGATCACGGCTACCACTCCGACCCCGGCCTGCTGCTGACCGACGAACGCGCCCTGACCCGGCCCGAGGAGGTGGCCACCCTCCTGGTCGAAGCGGGCGTGCCACCCACCGAACTCCACCTGGTGGAAGAAGACCTGGAAACCTACTTCCTGCGCATCGTCGGAGCCGACCATGCATGAAGCGCTGTGGAGCGAACTACTCAAGGCGCGACGCAGCCGCCTGCCCTGGCTCACCGCGCTCGCCTTCGCCCTCGTCACCCTCGTCTGCGGCCTGTTCATATTCATCCTGGCCGACCCCGCCCGCACCCGCGCGCTGGGACTGCTCGGCGACAAGGCACAGCTGTCCGGCGCCAGCGCCGACTGGCCCGGCTACCTGGCCCTGCTGGCCCAAGCGGTCGCCGTCGGCGGCCTGCTGGTCTACAGCATGATCGCCATCTGGCTGTTCGGCCGCGAGTTCAGCGACCACACCGCCAAAGACCTGCTCGCCCTGCCCACCTCCCGCACCGCCATCGTGGCCGCCAAGTTCACCCTCGCCGCCGGCTGGGCCCTGCTGCTCGCCACGGGCACGACCGTCCTCGGCCTGCTGCTTGGCGCGCTGCTGGCACTACCCGGCTGGTCGGCGCAGGCGGCCGCAGCTGGAGTGGCGCGGATCCTGGTCGCCGCTGCGCTGTCTGCCGCGCTCACCACACCGCTGTCGCTGGCCGCCAGCATCGGCCGCGGCTACCTGGCCGCGGTCGGCGTGCTGTTCGTGCTGGCCTTCGCCGCCCAGATCATCGCCGCGCTCGGCTTCGGCGCCTGGTTCCCCTACTCGGTACCCGGCCTGTACGCAGGCATCGCCGGCCCCGACCACGACCCGCCAGGACCCATCAGCATCCTGCTCGTCCTGACCACAGGCGCAGCGGGCGTGGCAGCAACCCTCGTGTGGTGGCGCACCTCCGACCATGACCACTGACCGAACCGAGGCCCAGACCGCCCTGACCAGCCTCGGCCGCCCCGCCCGCCTCGGTGAGGAGGCCTCCGCTCGCATCACCGCAGAGGCGTACACCAAAGCCACTTCACCGCCTGCGTCAACCGCCACGGTTGACCTGCAGGAACGGGCTTAACGTACGTTTTCGTTCCGCCACACTCTGACCCCCGAGACCAGCATCCGGTACGGAGGGGTAGGCGGCATCGCCTACCACTACATCTCCGACACCACGTGGCGCTGTTCTCCAGATTCATACCCTGCGGGGTATGGGAGGCGGTCTACCTCATCGAGGGCCTGCTGGCCAACGACTCCGACATCCAGCCGAGGACCGTGCATGCCGATACACAAGGCCAGTCGTTCCCGGTCTTCGCGCTGGTGACCTTGTTCGGGTTCGACCTGATGCCCCGCATCCGCAACTTCAAGGACCTGATCTTCTTCCGGGCCGACCCCCAGTTGAGCTACCCGCACATCGACGCGCTGTTCGGCGACCGAGGCCGCAACGTGATCGACTGGGACTTGATCGAGCGGCACTGGCGCGACTTGATGCAGGTGGCCATCTCCATCACCGAGGGCCGGCTGAGCTCGGCCACCCTGATGAGGCGCCTACGCTCCAACTCCCGCAAGAACCGGATCTACAAGGTCTTTCGCGAGGTTGGCCGCAGCGTACGCACGGTGGCACTGCTGCGCTATCTGGCGGACCCGGCGCTGCGCGCCCGCGTCACCGCGGCGACCAACAAGGTCGAGACCTACAACGGGTTCTCCCAGTGGCTGGGGTTCGGCAACAACGGCGTGATCGCCGACAACGACCCCGAAGAGCAGGAGAAGTTGATCAAGCTTAACACTCTGCTGGCTAACCTCGTGATCTTCCACAATGCCTTGGACCTTATGGACGTGGTGCGCACCTTGGTGGCCGAGGAGTGGACCATCACCGCGGATGAGCTCGGAGCGCTGTCACCCTACTTGCGCGCCCACATCCGCCGCTTCGGCGCCTACGCCACGGACGAGATCGCCGAGGAGCCGGCGGCGTTCAACCCTGATCTCAAGGAGATCGACTTCACCGCCGTTGACCTGGCTGCCTGACGGTGTCGATTCGTCTGGTGGGGCCACCGGCTGGCCTGGCCTGGCTCCGTCCGTACGCCCCTTGCCCGGGCGTACGGTGGGCGTGGTGTCAGGTGGTGCGGCGTGCTCGGGGGTCGCGGGAGACGACGTGGCCGGCGACGGCGTCGACGCCGGGCCGGGCGTAGCGTTCGAGGGAGCGGACCGAGGCGTGCCGGGAGCGGGCCAGCAGGGTGGGGGTGTTGGTGCCGTCTTCGGCCTCGTGGGTCAGCGCGGAGTGCCGCAGCTGGTGCAGCGTCCAGCCGCCCCGCAGTTCTAGTTCGGCGGGGTCGGTGATGCCGGGGTGGGCCAGCGGCCGGGTGAGTGTCTCGAACAGTTCCGCGGCGCGCCGGTAGGACAGGCGGGCTCGGCCGGTGACCGGGCAGACGTCGAGGGCGGGGGTGTGGGCGGGTGCCCGTCGGCCAGTGAGGAAGACCGGGCCGCGGGAGCGTCCCTTGAGCAGTCGGGGCAGCAACTGGGCGGTGCCGAACTGCCAGTGCACCCAGTCGGTGGCGCCGCCTTTGGAGACGATGCGGGCGCGCTTGTCCATTAGGAGGAGGTCGTCGATGTTGAGCCTGAGGATCTCCTCGGCGCGGGCGCACGTGTCATGCAGGATCCGCCACAGCGTCTTTTCGCGCAGGGGCGCCTTCAGCTCGAACAGCGCGGCGATCTGCCCGCGTGACAGCGCCCGGGTGCGGTCCGGCGGTGCGGGACGGCGTTCGATCCCGGCGATCGGGTTGGTGGCGAGCCAGCCCCGGGTGCTCCACCAGGCGATGGCGGCCTTCAGCACCGACAGCTCCCGGTTGACGGTGTCGGCGTCGACGAGCCGGGCCCGCTGCGCGAAGGTCTCGGCGAGCACGCCGGCGGTGGCCGGCCCGTCCAGGGTACTGAAGGGGACGGCGGGTGGGGTGGTGCCGCGGCGGGCCCTGCCCAGGGGCGGCTGCTCCCCGCGCGCGAGCCACGCCCAGGTGGTCAGCGAGATCCGGTAGATCCGCTGGGAGGAGACGGCGATCCCGGCCGAGCGCAGATAGATCTCGACCGCGTCGGCGTAGGTGCCGGGCCGATCATGTCCGAGCGGGATCACGTGGGCGGCGATCAGGCTCACGTGTGCGCACTCCCCCTCTCTGCCGCAGTAAATGCGTACACCTCGATCATGATCACCAGTGTGGGTGATCCAGCTCAGGATGACACGGCGCATGCGGCTGCCGCAGTAAATCCGGTATTTACTGCGGTCGTGATGTGGGCCGTTGCGCTGAGGGGAAGCCGCAGCACGAAGCAGGCGCCACCGGTCGCGGACCGCCTGGCGTGGAGGGTTCCCCTGTGGGCCTGGGCGATGTCGCGGGCGATCGCCAGACCGAGACCCGTGCCTTTGTGGTCGAGGCGCTGTGCGGCGCCCAGGCGGGTGAAGCGTTGGAAGATCCGTTCCCGTTCGGCCTCGGCGATTCCGCCTCCGTCGTCGGTCACCGTCATCTCGGCGTTGTCGCCCACGCGGCTCACCCGGACCTCGACCGTCCGCTCGGCGTGCCGTTGGGCGTTGTCGAGCAGGTTGGTGAGCAGCCGGGCGATGCGGATCGGGACTGCCCGGACAGTCACGCCTGGCTGGAGCCAGAGCTGGACCCTGAGGCGATCGCCCCGGCGGGAGACCTCGTCCCGGACCAGTTCCGCGAGGTCGATCTGCTGCGGCTCCACGGCCGAACCTGTCTCCATCTCGCCGAGAATGCGCAGGTCGGCGAGGATCGCATCCAACCGGTCGACGCCTTTCAGCGCCCTGGTGAGCAGCTCGGGGAGATCTGTCTGGTCGGGATGCAGACGGGCCTCCTCCAGCTCGGCCCGCAATCCCGCGAGGGCCGTGCGCATCTCGTGCGAGGCGTCGGAGGCGAAGTGCCGGCTCTTCTGAAGCTGCTGCTCCAACTCTCTTCTCAGCATGTCGGGGGCCGTATCGGGGCTGTCGGCCGCGCCCTGGAAGACGCACGGGTCGGTGAGGTCCAGGTGCGAGTCGTGGCGGGTGGTCGTCGGATTGAGGTGGGACATGTCGCTGTCGTTTCTCTTGGGCGCTGGGCCGGTCGTCTCTCGTCTTCAGGGAACGAGGATGAGGCGGATCGGGTCGCCGACTTTGTGTTCCAGCCGGCGGATCGCCTCGGCGGCGTCGGCGAGTGGGATGTGGTCGGTGATGGAGGGAGCCAGGTCGAGCCGGCCGCCTGCGGCCAGCCGCACCAGTTCGGGGACGGACTCGGGGAAGCCGCCGTAGTGGCCGCGTACCTGCTTGCCCAGGTAGTTGAAGGTCAGGCCTTCGCTGATGGTGAGCGGCTTGGGGGTGATGCCCACCAGGATCAGGGCGCCGTGCCGGCCGAGCCCTGCGGCGGCCTGCTCGCGGACCGCCGGCACGCCGGCGCAGTCGAAGGCGAAGTCCAGGCCCCGCCCGGCGGTGGCGACACGTACCTGCTCGGCGAAGTCGCCGGCGGCCGGGTCGAGGGCGAGGTCGGCTCCGAAGGCCCAGGCGCGTTCCCGTGCAGCGGGCAATGGGTCGACGGCGATGATCGGGGCGGCGCCGACCAGGCGGGCGATCTGGAGGCTGTGCGCCCCCACTCCGCCGACACCCCATACGCCCACGGCCTGCGCGGGGCGCACCCCGGCGGTGGCCACGACGGTGGCATAGGAGGTGGAGACCGCGTCAGGGATGATCGCGGCCTGGTCGAACGGCAGTTCGTCGGGGATGGGAACGACGGTGTCCTCGCGAGCGATGGCGTACTGGGCCCAGCCGCCGTCGTAGTCGATGCCCCGGGTGCGGACCTGGGTGCAGGGGCGGCGGCGCGCGCAGTCGGCGCACTGCTCGCAGCTCTGTCCGGCCTCCAGGGTGACGCGGGTGCCCGCGGTCAGGCCTCGCTTGAGGCCGGGGCCCAGGGCGTGGATCACGCCGGAGACCTCGTGACCGATGGTGACGGCGTTGGAGGCGTCGGGGTACAGGGGGACGAGGGTTCCGTCGATCAGGCGGAGGTCCGACAGGCACACGCCTGCGGCCTTCACCTCGATGAGGACCTCGCCCGGGCCGGGCACGGGGACGGGCACCTCCTCCACGAGGAACTTCCCGCTGTCCAGGTGGAAGCGTCCGGCGAGCATGGTGTCCATGGCGATCTCACTTTCTTGTGCGCTCGGTGGTGTGCGTCGGAATCCGGCTCGGGCCACCGTCAACGGGATCAGGCGAAGACGTCCTGCTGGTAGCGGCCGGCCGCTTCGAGCTGGTCGAGCCACTGACGGGCGGTTTCGGCGTCGCCGCCGGTGCGGCTGCGGTGGATGGCGGCGAGTGCTTCTCGTACGGCGGGCGCCATGCGCCGGCCGTCGCCGCAGACGTAGACGTACGCCCCGTCCTGCAGGGCCTGCCACACAGTGGCGGAGGCCGCGACCATGGCGTCCTGCACGTAGCGGGCCGGATGGTCGGCCACCGCGGAGAAGGCGGTGTGCACCTGCGCGATCCCCGCCTGCTCCCAGGCCTCCATCTCCTCCCGGTAGAACCAGTCGTGCTCCGGGTGGCGGCAGCCGACGAAGACCTGCGACAGCCCCATCTTCGTGCCGTTCGCCATCTGCCAGGCGCGCTCCTCCAGGAATCCGCGCAGCGGTGCGATGCCGGTGCCGGGCCCGATGAGGATGAGCGGTGCGACGGGGTCGGCGGGCGGCGCGAAGGCAGGAGAGGGCACGCGCACGTAACCGTAGAAGACGTCTCCCGGCTTGAGTCGCCCCAGGTACTGCGAGCACAGACCGCGGTACGCGCCGTTGCCCGACAGCGCGGGGCCCTCGACGAGGCCGACGGTCAGCCGGACCTGGCGCGGGTTGGCCAGCGGAGAGGAGGAGATGGAGTAGAAGCGGGGGCGGATGGGCCCCATCATCTCCAGGAACACCGCCAGCGGCACTTCGACGGCGGGGAAGCGCTCCAGGAGGTCGAGCACCGAGACCCGCTTGCCGAGGATCTCCTTCTGGTACCGCTGGTCAGCCTCTTCGGTGTCGGCCGTGTAGGCCTCCAGCTGCGGCTTGGTCCAGGGACACCGGGTGTGCTCAGCCAGGGCGCGCATCTGGGTGCAGGTGGCCACGTCCTGCAGTTCCAGGAACTCGGTGAGCAGTAGGCCCGCGGTGACGGGCGTGCCCACCGGCAGGTGCGTCCTGCCGCCGCCGGGCTGGTCGAGCTGGAACACCTGGTCACGCTCGACGCCGAGCCGCGCCAGCGCGCGCTCGACCAGCGCTGGGTCGTTCTTGGCGAAGACGGCAAGGTGGTTGCCGGTGGTGTAGGTGACGCCCTCGGGCAGCTCGATGACGACGGACCTCGCCGAGGGGCGCGGCGGCTCGATGCTGAAGTCCCACAGCCCGGTCGCGTCGCTGACGAGTTCCTCGTTGGCGACCACGGTCAGCGGGTATGCCTGCTCGGAGACGATCGCGGGACGCACGTCCGCCTCGGTCAGCGGTCGCACCTCATAGCGTGGCGCGCCGTCGCCGGAGGTGTTCGCGGCGTACTCCTCGGCCAGGGTGGCCCACAGGGCCTCCGTCCAGCGGGTGGCCATGCCGTCGAAGTCACCGGCGGCGTCCGCCGCGCCGCGCTCGACCACCGCAGTCGCGCCGGCTGCCAGCAGAGCGGCCTCGATCCGCTTGGGGAACGCCTGGTAGGTCGCCACCCACTGGGTGTTGCCGGCACCCAGCAACGCGAAGCGCACACCCGACAGCGAGCCCTCGGGAAGCCCGTCGGCGATCAGGTCGTCGAAACGCTGGGCGTTGTCGGGCGCCTTGCCGTTGTAGCTCGCGGCCACCACCACGAGCAGGCCGTCGGCGGGCAGGTTCTCGGCCAGGTCGTCCAGGTTCAGCAACGTCGTCCCGAACCCGGAGCGCTCGCCGCGATCGGCGATCGTGCGCGCCAGGTCCTCGCAGCTGCCCAGACTGGAGCCGTAGGCGACGGTCAGGTTCACGCCGACGCCGCTGACCGCAGCCGCCTGCTGTGCCTGCCCGCTCTGCGGGGCCGGGACGCCGAAGACGGTTCGCTCGCGTTCGTGCCGGGGACGGACGACAACCCCGAAGTCGCCGGGCTTGCGCGTCAGCGCCTCCCGCACGTCCATCTTGTAGTCGGTGATGTCGGAGAACTTGAACTTCTGCAGCACCAGCGCGAGGGCCAGGCGGGCCTCGGTGAGCGCGAACTGCCGGCCGATGCAGGCACGCCGGCCGTTGCCGAACGGCTTGTAGGCGTGCGGGTGGTGCTGGGCTCGGTTCTCCGGCAGCCACCGGTCGATGTCGAACTCCAGCGGTCGTTCCCATGCCTTGGGATGGGTGTGCAGCGGGAACATCAGCAGGTTCGTCTTCGTGCCCTGTTTCAGGTGGTAGTGGCCGCCGATGACCGTGTCCTGCAGCGGTGCCTTCATGATCTGCGGGATGGGAGCCCACAGGCGCAGGGTCTCCTCCAGGACGCGCGGGATGACATCCAGCTTCATGATCGTGTCGTAGTCGGGGACCGTGTCGCCCGGCAGCATCCGGTCCACCTCGGCGTAGGCCTGGGCCAGCACCTGCGGGTTGCGCAGCAGCGAGTACGTGGCGAACGACAGCAGACCGCTGGTGGTCTCATGACCGGCGATCAGGAACGTCAGCACCTGGTCCCGGACGTTGTGGTCGTCCAGGAGCCTGCCGGTCTCCGGGTCGACGGCCTCCAGCATCAGGCCGAGCAGGTCGTCCTCGGTGCTGTTCTTCCCCTGACGGCGTTCCTTGATCACGGTCTCGACCAGCTCGCGCATCAACTGGATGTTCCCGCGGTACGTCTTGTCGTCGCTCTTGCGGAGCTTGGTCATCATCGGCAATTCCTGCGAGCGCCGCATCGACTCCACCAGCGCCTGCAGCAGCGCGGTGAGGAAAGGGTGCAGTTCTTCGTCGTGGAAGGAGTCGAACCGGTGCCCGAACCCCGACAGGGCGATGGTGTCCAGTGTCAGCCGGGTGTAGTCGTCGGTCACCCCGACCAGCTGCCCCTGTTTGCGCTCCCACTTGCCCACGAGGTTCTGGGCGATCTCCAGCATCTGCCCGAAGTAGCTCTTCATGGCCCGCTGGCTGAAGGCCGGCATGAGGACCCGGTGCGCCATGCCCCAGGCCTGTTCGTCGTCGTGGGCGGTGAACAGGCCCGCGCCGGCGTAGTCCCGGACGTGGCTTAGCGGCGGGAGGATCGGCTTGCCGAAGCGGGTCTCGTCGCAGACCTCCGTCACCAGATCAGGGTCGTAGACGAAGACGTTCTCCTGGCCGGCGATGTCCAGGCTGAAGATGCCCTCGGGGAACTGCCGGGACAGCTCGCCGAAGTACGCGACAGGGTTGGTGCCGGGGACCTGGAGCGTGTGGCCGAGGACCGGAATCCCGCGTGGGGATCGGATGGGACGGAGCTCGGGTGCGGGCTGGGTGGTGGTCAAGGACTTTCTCCTCATTCTGACGATTTCGTCAGTTATGGACGCTACCGTCACTTATGCAATGACCACCCCAAGCAATAGTGAGGATTCCGTCACTGCTGACGGATCCCACTACAGTGGAACGCGCACCACACCCCACAGGAGACAGACACATGGCCGACGCCGCACCAACCCGCCTGGACCGGCGCAAGGCGCGCACCCGCGCCGCGCTCATCCACGCCGCCCAGACCTTCATCGCCGACGGCAGGACCAACACGGCGATTCTCGACCTCACCCAAGCCGCCGACGTCGGCATGGGCTCCTTCTACAACCACTTCTCCAGCAAGGACGAACTCTTCCGAGCCGCCGTGGAAGACGCCCTCGACCGGCACGGCGCAGCCCTGGACGAACTGACCCGCGACATGACCGACCCCGCCGAGGTCTTCGCCTACAGCTTCAGGCTCACCGGACGCCTGCACCGCCGCCAACCCCAGCTCAGCAAGGTCCTGCTCAACACCGGCCTGACCATCGCCACCTCCGAACACGGCATCGCCCCTCGCGTGCGACGCGACATCCACGCCGGCATCCGATCCGGCCGCTTCAGCGTCAACGACCCCGAACTCGCCTTCACCATCGCCGCAGGAAGCGCCCTATGCCTCGGCCAACTCCTGCACACCCACCCCGAACGCGACGATGCCCAGGCCGCCGACCAGATCACCGAAGACCTCTTGCGCACCTTCGGCATCCCCGCCGACGAGGCACACGAGATCTCCCGGCGTCCCCTGGCCGGCCTCGACCGGCTTCTCCCCCACGCCATCGTCTAGCGGAGCCTGTCCGCGCCGCGTGCCGCCGTTGCGTCACGCCGGCTGGATCCCTCGGGAGGTGACGTAGGTCAGCGCATACGCGACTTTCGACCCTTTCACACCTTTTGACGGCCACGATGTACTGGACGTGCTCGGCGGCCGGCGAACCGCCTGAGGACGCGGTCCCGACGCGCCGGTCGCGGAGGCGCAGTTGCCGAACGACAGTAGCGACCCGAGCGAGACTTCATGCAGGATCTCATCGCGCTCCTGTATCCGGACCGCGGACCTGCCGAGCAGGCGCGCCGCCCGGACGCGACGCGCGCCGAGAAGAGCAGCGGTTGTGACGGCGACCGGCTCCGGTGGATGGCCGAGGTGCAGGCGCAGGTGCATGCGCTGGATCAGGCGGTGTTCGACGCCATGGCCGACACCCGGACGCCGAGCCTCGACCGGTTCTTCGTCGGCATGTCCCGATCGGTCGACCACTCCCGGTTGTGGCTGCTGACCGCCGCCCTGGTCGCACTGGCGGGCGGCCGTCGCGGCCAGCAGGCGGCGGGCCTCGGTGTGCTGGCCATCGGGTTGGCCTCGGCGGTCACGAACGCGGGTCTCAAGCCGCTGGCCGGCAGACGGCGGCCCACCAGGTCGGGCCACCGCGCAGTGCTGGGGTCGCGCCGGGTCCGGCGGCCGGTGTCGGCGTCGTTCCCCTCGGGGCATACGGCCTCGGCGTTCGCGTTCGCGTCGGCGATGGGCGAGACAGTGCCGTGGACCTGGATCCCGCTGCATGCCGCGGCGGGAGCGGTCGGCTGTGCGCGGGTGCACACAGGGGTGCACTATCCGTCCGACGTCGTGGCCGGGGCCTTGATCGGCGCGCTGTGCGGCTGGACCGTGCGGCGAGTGGCCGCGCGCGTGCCGGCTGATTCCTGCCCGAGGAGGCGGGCGCCGTGACGACCGATGCCGGGGTCGTCGTGGTGATGAATCCCGGTTCGGGCGGCGGCAAGGTGGGCCGGTTCCGGCTCGTCGAGCGGGCCGGACGGTACGGTGCGACGGTCCGGATGACCGGTCCCGGTCAGGGCGCGGCATGGCTGGCCCGGCAGGCCATCGAGAACGGGGCCGCGGTACTCGGAGTGGCCGGCGGAGACGGGACGGTATCGGCCGTCGCGGCCGTGGCCACGGACGCCGGCCTTCCCTTGGTGGTGATTCCGGCGGGGACCCGCAACCACTTCGCCCGCGATCTCGGCCTCGACCTCGGCGATCCGGCCCGGGCGTTGGAAGCCCTGGGCGACGGTGAACCGGTCCGGGTCGACCTGGGCATGGTCAACTCGCACGTCTTCGTCAACAACGTCTCGTTCGGCATCTACGCCGAGGCCCTGCTGGAGCCCGAGTATCGGGAGGCGAAGGCACGCACCCTGGCCGCGATCGCTCCTCGATACCTTGCGGGACAGCAGTGGGTCGACGCGAGCGTGGAGGCTCCCGGAGAGAGGATCGAGCACCCGCAGGTGGTGCTGGTGTCGAACAACGCCTACCATCTCGGCACGCCGCGCTACCTCGGACGCCGGTTCACGCTCGCCTCGGGGCTGCTCGGCGCGATCGTGTTCAAACGTCCGGCGGGGCCGCCACCGCCGGACCTGTTCGTACGCCTTCGCCGCGACCTGCGTCGGCACGCCACCGGGCACTCGGCCGAGACCGGCATCGTCGCCTGGGCGGCTGCCCAGGTCCATCTCATAGTCCCCAGCATCTTTTCCCTGGTAGTGATTGTTGCAATGAAAGCCGGGGCGGAAAATCGTCTTGTGGGCGGGTCGGCCCGGGGGCACACCTCGGCGCCGACGCCATCGGGCGGCTGACCGCGCAGCGGAGTGACCGCTTCGATGGTCGGGCAAGCGCGGACGGAAGGGGTCGGCTCATGCGTATCGTCGTGGACCTGAACCGGTGCCAGGGATACGCGCAGTGTGTGTATCTGGCCCACGAGACCTTCAAGTTGACCGGACCCGAGGCGCTTACCTACGAGCCCAACCCCGACGACGCGCGGCGCCTGCAGGTCCAGCGAGCCGCCGCGGCCTGCCCGGTGCGAGCGATCATGATCGACCGCTTGGACGATGCGGAGCGGGGTGCGCCGTCGTGACCATGTCGGCGACGCTCGCCGAGTTGGTGCGCGACTTCAAGGCCAACGGCCGGATTGTCATCGTCGGCGCTTCCCTGGCGGGGCTGCGGGCCGCCGAAGCCTTGCGCGAGGAGGGCTTCAGTGGGTCTTTGACCATCATCGGGGACGAGCCGTACAAGCCCTACGACCGTCCTCCGCTGTCCAAGCAGGTGCTCAGGGGTTGGGTGCCGGCTGACCACACCCTGCTGCCCCGCTTTCGGGAACTGGATGCGCAGTGGCGGCTCGGCGTGGCCGCCACCGGGTTGGACCGGGCCAGCAGACAGGTGCGCCTGGCCGACGGCGAACAGGTCCCGTACCACCGGTTGCTGATCGCCACGGGGACCCGCGCGCGGCAGTGGCCGAACCCGGCCGAGGCCGCCCTGGAGGGCGTGTTCGCGCTGCGCTCGCGCGACGACGCCGCCCGGCTGCGACAGGCGCTGGCCGCGCGGCCGTCGCGGGTGCTGGTTATCGGCGGCGGGTTCATCGGCTCGGAGGTGGCCTCCGTCTGCCGGGAACTCGACATCCCGGTGACCGTCGCCGAGCGGGGCTCGGCCCCCTGGTGGGTGCGCTGGGCGGGGTGATCGGCGAGATCGCCGCGGAGATGCAGCGTGACCATGGCGTGGACCTGCGTTGCGGGGTCGGCGTGTCGTCGCTGGAGGGCGACGCGCGCGGACACGTGCGGCGTGCTCGGCTCTCCGACGGGGCCATTGTCGAGGCCGAAGTGGTGCTGGCCGCGCTGGGGTCGATCCGTAACGTGGAATGGCTGGAGGGCTCCGGTCTGGCAGCGGCTTCTGGGGTGTCGGCTGCGACGCCGGTGGTCGCGCCTTCGACATCAACGGCGTGGTGACCGACACCGTCTACGTGGCGGGGGACGTGGCGCGCGCGCCCCACGTGCTGTACGAGTACCAGTTCCTCGCGATGGAGCATTGGGACAACGCCGTCTTCGGTGCCGAGGTGGCGGCCCACAACATGGTGAACCTCGAACCCCACTACCGCCCGCATCTGCCGCTGCCCGGCTTCTGTCCGGTCAGTTCGGCGTCAACATCAAGTCCGTCGGCGTTCCGCCGTTCGGCGACGAGATCGTCTTCACCCAGGGATCGGTGAAGGAGCGCTGCTTCGCCGCCGCCTACGGTCGCCGCGGCCGCGTCGTCGCCGCCGTCAGCTTCAATCACGGCAAATGGCTGGAGTACTACGCACGGCTGATCGAGCAGTCGGCTCCGTTTCCGCCCCCGCCGCCAGGCTGGGATCGGCCGGACGTCATGAAGCCGGTCCCGGCGGAGTTCCCCGCGCCGGGTGTCCCGACGGCGATACCCGACGTCGTCCTGACCGGCCACGACCCGAGCGGACGGAGCGCCGAGTTCCGGCCTCGAGGCCACTGACGCGCCCTTCGGGGAGCGCGGGCGACCCGGCCGGTGCAGCAGGAAGGAGAGGAACAGCATGGGCGAGGAAACACCCTGGCAGCAGGCGCTCCACCACGCCAACCGTGCCAATCCGTATCCCTTCTACGCCGAGCTCCGCAAGACCCCGGTGGCGCGGCAGCCGGACGGCACCTACGTCGTCAGCACCTACCGAGAGATCGTCGCGCTTCTCCACGACCCCCGGGTCAGCTCGGATGTCAGGAAGCTCCCCGCGCCCGCCCACACCCTGGCCGGGGGCGCGGCGGAGCCGGGGGCCGAGCCGATCACCGAGGCCGTCATCAATCTGGAGCCGAACATCATCACCTCCGACCCGCCCGAACACGATCGAGATCGCCGCATGATGACGCGGCACTTCTTCGGCCCGCCCCACTCTCCTCACCTGATCTCCGACCTGGAGCCCGATATCCGGCACATAGTCGCCGACCTCCTGGACAGAATGCGCGACAGGACCCGGATCGACGTCGTGGACGAGTTCGCCTACCCCCTGCCGGTGGCCCTGATCTGCAAGGTCCTGGGCGTGCCGCTGGAAGACGAACGGCGCTTCCACGCCTGGATCGAGACGGCCCTGGACGCTCTGGACTTCGGCCCGGAGGCGGCCTCCGAGGAGATGCGGCGCCGGCTGGAGGGCGGCCGCCGGAGCGTACGGGAGTTCGCGCAGTTCCTGACCGGGCTGCTCAACCAGTACGCCGAGCAGCCCGGTCCGGGCATGCTCTCGGCGATGGTTCACGACGACGGCCCGGACGGGCGCATGTCCGAGGGCGTGCTCGCCAGCAATGCCGCGCTCCTGCTCTTCGCCGGGCACGAAACCACGGTCAACCTGATCGCCCACAGCGTGCTCACCCTGCTGAGGCACCCCGAGGCGCTCGACAGGCTACGCCGCCGCCCCGACCTGATCGTGCCCGGGGTCGAGGAGCTGCTGCGCTTCGAGTCGTCGGTCCAGTTCTGGCACACCCGCTCGGCCGTCGAGGACATCGAGATCGCCGGCACCACCATCCCGAAGGGTGCGCCGATCTTCCTGGTGTACGGCTCGGCGAACCGCGATCCGCAATGGTTCACCAACCCCGACCAGCTCGATCTCGAACGCCCTGACAACCAGCACCTCGGCTTCAGCCAGGGCATCCACTTCTGCTTCGGCGCTCCGCTCGCCCGGCTGGAGGTACAGGCGGCGGTCGGGGAGTTCGTCCGCCGCGTGGAGAACCCGCGGCTCGTCGCCGACCCGCCGCCGTACCGCCACAACCAGATCTTCCGCGGCCCGCGCCACGTCCTGGTCGACATCGACGGGATCCGTAACTGACCCGGCTTGCGGCACAAGGATCGCTGCGCGGGTCTTCAACTCGCGGAAGGCGTCTTCCACTGCCGCGCTTTCGCCGTCTATATCGTCAAGAGTGATGGAACCCTCACTTCTCCTTGAGTGAGTCATTGCATAACCGACAATACTGTTCATAAATGACGAAATCGTCATCACTGGGAAAGCGGTGACGTGCGGCGAGGCGCTCCAAAGTTTCGCCGCTCATGGCTGTGGGATCACCTACGAGCCGACGGTCGTGCCTTCCGGAGCGCGGGCCTGCACAAAGCGACCACGGCGCGCCGATCGGTCGGACCCGTGAGGTGCTCCGTGCGCTGATCCCCGTCAACCGCAGGCGCCGGCCCTCCGTACCGCTGCATGCGTCTGCGAGCGCACCCGCGCATCCTACGAATCCGGCAGATCAGGGAGACGGGTCCAATAATGTCCTCGATGACCGACACCACCGCGGTAAGTCCCGAGCACGCGGTCAAGGCGCTGCTGAGCGAATACGAGGCCCTGAAGGCGGAGGAGCGGCAGCGGATCGGCGTGCGCGGCCAGTTGCTGTACGCCGTACTCACCGCGGTCGCCGGCATCAGCACTGTCACCACCACCGTGGGCCGGCTGGAGTTGCTGTTGCTGCTGCCCCTGGCTACCACGGTGCTGGGCTGGGCCTACGTCGCCAACGATCACAAGATCACCGTCATCGGGCGGTACGTCCGCGGCCGGCTGGGGCCGCGCCTGGTCGGCCTCGTCGACGACGGCTCGGGTGACATCGACGTGTTCAAGTGGGAGAACTACCACCGCGAGGATCCACACCGCCTCTCTCGCAAGCGGCTACAGCTGGCGGTGGACCTGGTTGCGTTCTGCGCGCCATCGCTGACCGCTCTCACCCTGCTCTGGCTGCTGGGCCCACACACTCCACTGGTCCGGATCGGCTCGGCCGCCGCGCTGGCCGCAGTGATGATCCTGGCGGGCCAGATCATCCGCTACGCGGACGTAGCCGGTCCCGTACAGCGGGCATGATCGACGGCCGTCTGCGTCTCCCGTGGCGTCTCTTCGCCGCCTTCAATACTGGCTCGCGGCTCCGACGCGCTGCACGCCGTGTCGCCCGTCTGCAAGGTGCCGTGACGCAACCGCCGAGACACGTCTGGGCTCGGGGCCGGCTGGCGCGGGTGTCAGGCAGGCTTGTTGCACCTCGATGGAGAGGCGTCGGGATCCGCGCAGCATGGCGTTGTGCAGGTAGGGCGGCGGGTCCTAGGCCATGGGTGGGATGGCGAGGCAGGGAAGCAGCGCGCCGCGTACGATGTGGGTTTCGATTGCCTGAGGCGAGCACGAGTACCAGGGACGCGCCTTTAGGGGAGGCTGAGGCTCGTCGGTAGCCCGTGTTGGCCCACGTCCAAGATCCGATCAACAGGATGGACTCTCCGACGGTTGTTGACCAGGCCTATTAGCCCCTTCCGGCTTACTTGGTCTGCCCCCCTCAGTGGGACGTCCCACCAAGCTCACGCCCGAGCTGCGCGAGAAGCTGTGCGGCCACATCCGTGAGGGCAACTACCTGTCCACCAGCGCCGAGTTATGCGGGGTGGGCCGCTCCACCGTCAACTCCTGGCTCGCCAAGGCCGAAGCCGCCGACGCCGCCCCGGAGTATGCGGACTTCCTGGACGCGGTCACGCGTGCGCGGGCGGAGGCCGAGGCGCTGATGGTGTCGGTCGTGCTGGCCGATGCCCAGGGCGGCGTCGTGGTGCGCGAGGTGACCCGGCACCGGCCGGACGGCAGCGTGGAGACCGACCGGCAGCTCACCCCGCCCAACGGCAAGCTCGCCCTGGAGTACCTGTCGCGTACCCGGCCCGAGCAGTGGCGGCCGGTCAAGCGGGTCCAGCCGAGATACGGGTAATACCGGCCATGGGTGGATCTTGAAGATGCTGACCTGGGCAGACGGCAGCTCGCACATAGGGTTGAGCACCGCCCCGACTTCCGAGATCAGCCAATCTCGGAAGTCGTCTCCAGGCTGGGCTTCCGAGATTCCGCCTCCCAGGGCCGAGGAGAGGCTCCAGCCTGCTTCCGAGATTACGAACATGATCGGCTCGTGGCCGCTTCTGGCTGTATCTCGGCCGGACCCGAAGATAAGCTGCGACCTCGCCGCTGTGGGGCATCCGTACCATCAGCGTGCCAGTGGGGTGGAGTCCGAGAGTCAGCCGGTCTGATCACCGGATCGGACCAATCGGCGTTCCCAGGCCAGGGCCGCGACCACACCGATGGCATAGGCGACCAGGTCCCATGGGTCGGGGAACGCGCCGACCAGGACACCACCGATGCCCGGCGGGGTCATGCCGACTATTTGGTAGAACTCGACGGCGGCGGCGATCGCGGCCGTGGCCAGGGTGCGGCGTGCGGCGGTGGTGCGCCACAGCAGCCCCAAGAACGCGTAGACCAGCATGGTGGCGCCGACGTCGCTCACGTAACCGCGGATGAACGGTTGTCCCGGGCCCCGGTAGAAGAGGGCGAACGCGCCGACGGCGAGGGCGACGCCACCCAGAAGGACCATGGCACGGCGCATGAGATTGACATCTTCTCCGAATCTCAACGATCAGGACGAACCTGATCATAGAGCTCGGAACCGTCCCGTATCGGTGATCGGTGCCGCTACCGTGGCGCCCGTCGTCGTCACGAAGGGCCGGGTCGCCGTGGGCAGCATCCACCAGTTGAAGGTCACCCTGCGCGAGATCCGCCCGGTGGTGTGGCGACGGATCAATGTACCGTCGACGACGAACCTGTGGGAGCTGCACAACATCATCCAGGTGGCGATGGGGTGGGACAACGAACATCTGCACGTCTTCGCCAAGGACTGGGAGGAGTACGGCGACAACGCCAAAAGCGAGTACGACATGACCTTGGCCCGACTGCTGCCGGAGACGGGCGGATGGCTGGCCTACCGCTACGACCTGGGCGACTGCTGGGACCACGACATCCAGGTGGAGAAGATCCACCGGGCGGCCAAGAACACCGCCTACCCGCGCTGCACGGCCGGCGGCCGTGCCTGCCCGCCTGAGGACAGCGGCGGGCCAGAAGGGTTCGCCGAGCACCTGCGGGCGCTGCGGCACAAGAAGGGCTGGAAGTACCGGCAGGCCAAACACCTCTTCGGTTCCGGCCGCAACAAGTGGGATCCGGCCGCGTTCGACAAGGACGAGGTCAACGCCGAGCTGGCCACGCTCGCCGTGCGCCTGGCCGAGCAGGCCGAACGTCATCGCATCGAGCAGGAGGCGTTCGAGGAGCGGATGCGCGCCGTCGCCGCCCAGCGCGCCGCCCAGGTGCTCGCCGAACCCTCTGAAGCCGCCGGTGCGCAGGAGACGCCCCCGTCCGACCGAGCCCTGTATCTGGATGCGGCCGACCGGGACGACGATCGTCCCGGCGATGACGAGGACGATGATGACCGCGAGGAGCACCAGAACGGCCGTCCCGGAAACGGTCGTTTGCGGGACGGCGAAACGATCATGGTCGCCGAGGGGTGTTCGCCCAGGAACGACCGTCCCGAAACTCATCCCGAAACCCTGTCCCTGGAAATGGAGTTTCAGGACCCTTTTCGAGACGATGGGGGGATGAGCGCCCCCACCGTGCCCGCGAAGGAGACCCCGGACGCCCCCACGGCGACCACGGAGACGGTCCCCGGCCTCTCCGCCGGGTCCGTTCCCGCCCCTTCGCCGACGATCAACGCGATCCGGATCGGCTACGCCCGGGTGTCCACCCGCGCCCAGGATCACCTGTCGCAGATGGAGGCGCTCGCCGGGGCGAACTGCCGGGAGGTGGTCGAGGAGACCGCCGGCACCCGCAAGGACCGGCCGAAGCTGGCCGCGACCATCGAGCGGCTGCGCGCCGGCGACACCCTGGTCATCTACAAGCCCGACCGGGTGGCCCGCTCGGTGAAGGAGCTGCTGGTCTTCCTCGAAGACACCCTGGCCCCGCGCGGCATCAATTTGGAGATCTTGAGCGGCATCTGCGCGGGCCTGCACCGGCCCAACGGGCAGACGGTCGCCGACAAGATGCTGTTCATGGTCGCGGCCATGGCCGCGGAGATGGAACGCGACCTGATCGGCGAGCGCACCCTGGACGGCCTGGCCGCGGCCGCTGCGCACGGGCGCAAGGGCGGCCGGCCCCCGGCGGTGACCGGCGATGTCCTGGCGGCGGCCCGTGCCCGGCTGGCCCGGGGGGAGTCGGTCACCGCGATCGCCAAGCACCTGGGCATCGGCCGCTCCACCCTGTATCGGGCACTGGAGGGCGACGACCGGTCCCCCTCTGCCTGATCGTTGGAGCTCGCCGGTCCGGGTTCTGCCAGCCGTCCACGAAGGCCTGCAGCGCGGCGCGCTGGCGTCGTTCCTCGGCGAGCACGGCCTCCAGGGCGCGCATGTCGAGGTAGGCGGTGCCCGCGCCGAGCACCAGCCGCCGCAGCTCCCCCGGGTCCAGGCCCTCCACCTCCCACTGCACCAGGTTTTCGACGTCATAGCCATGCCGGTGGGCCCAGGCCGGCCATCGCGGATCGCCGCGTTTGCCCTCGGTGGCGGGCAGCCTGTAGGCCTCGGCCTGCTCGCGGGTGAGCAACAGTCGCTCGACGTGATCCCAGTGGCCCACGAGCGGACCCAGCGCGCCGCCGCCGAGGCCGCGCTGCGCAGCACTGGCAAAGATCGACCGTGACGTGGGCCTTGGAGAACTCCACGGCCACAGTCTGCCGGGGCGGGTGTGGTCAGGTGGTTTTGATCTGGCCGCCGTCGATGACGAATTCCGCGCCGGTGATGTTGGCGGCACGAGGCGAGGCGAGGAAGACGGCGAGGTCGGCCACCTCCTGGGGTTCGGTGATTCGTCCGGTGGAGATGGCCATCTCGCGCGGGAGCATCTCGTTCAGGGCCTCCTTAGCGGTGATTCCGGCGCTGGCGGCGACGTTGTCGGCGAAGGCGCCGGGGCCGGTCCAGAACGGGGTGCGGACCGGCCCCGGGGCGATGGCGTTGACCCGTACGCCGCGCGGGGCGAACTCCTCCGATAAAGCCTTGGTGAGGTTGGTCAGCGCGGCTTTGGCCGCGGAGTAGTCGACCACCATGGGGTAGGGCAGTCGGGCGTTGATGGAGCTGATGTTGACGATCGCCCCGCCGCCGTCGGCGAGCAGGTGTGGCAAACCGGCACGGGTGGTGCGGACTGCGCTGAAGAAGGTCAGGTCGAAGACGCGCTGCCATTCGGCATCATCGACGTCCAGGAAGCTGGAGCGGGGGCTGGCAGTGCCGAGGTTGTTGACCAGAACATCAATCCTGCCGTGCCGGTCTGCGGCTGCCTGGATCAGTCGGCTTGGGCCATCGGCGCCGCCCAGATCGACGGAGATGAAGGTGACGTCGTATTTCTCGCGCAGGGCGGCGAGTTCCGGGGTTTCGGTCCGGCTGCCAGCGACGACGCGGGCGCCCTCCTGGCTGAGCGCCTCGGCGACGGCCAAGCCGATGCCTTTGCTGGCGGCGGTGATGACGGCGACCTTGCCGGTGAGGCTCAGCTCCATCGGTATCCCCTTCTATCCCGTGATTTGGCGGAAGCCCGCGCAAATCACGTACAGGTTTTCAGTGTCGCCCCCTGACCAGCAAGGACGCCAATCGCCGAGCCAGGAGGAGAACAACGCCTGCAGTGTGTTCTTCTCCGCGCACACATACCGCGCCGCAGCCTGCCCGGCGGTGCGATCCAGGCAACCGCTCGGGCAGGGGTCCCGGTAGCAATGGCGGAAAATCCAACGGATATAGCTCTGACCTGTAGAGATTCGCTCTTTGAGCAGGTCAAGGGGGTTGGCGGCGCATCCCGGGTTCGCATCAGACGCGAGATTCACGCATCCGATGCTGAACTCAGGGGCGCTCGGGGCGAAGGTTCTTCAGCGAGGGCGAACCCGAGGGCGCAGGACGTGCAGGCTGGTTTCGGCTCGAACATGCGGGATAAGTCGGGCTCGATAACGATCAGCAGTGCGTTTCCCCAGGTCGTGGTGCTCGATATCTCCTTTTATGTCAAACCGAGCAAACCAAGATCCATCTCAGCGCCAACGGCTGCCTCAGGCTCCTCGCCCCCGGAATACCACCTGATGATCATCTGCTCTAGCGCCGGGAAAGACAGCCTCGCCATGCTGGCCTACCTGGCCCAGCTCATCAAGGAACAGGGCTACCGCGGCCGAGTCGTCGTCGTGTACAACCACCTCGGCTACACCGCCTCCGGCCACCCCATCGTAAGATCGGACGACTTCGTGGGAGTGGTAGGGCATTGGACATTCGTGTGCTGGGCCCGCTGGAGATCGTCGGCGACGACGGGCGGCCGTGCGGGATCGGCGCGCCGAAGCTGCGCGCGCTGGTGAACGTGCTGGTGCTGGCCGAGGGCAGGCCGGTGTCCCCGGCCACGCTGATCGACCGGTTGTGGGGCGAGGAGCCACCGGCCGAGGCGCAGGCGTCGCTGCACTCGTACGTGTCCAACCTGCGCCGCCTGCTTGAACCGGGACGCCCGGCCAGGGCGCAGAGCCGGTTGCTGACGTTCGGGCCGGTCGGATACACGCTGGCGATCGATCCCGATCAGGTGGACGCGGCGCGCTTCCTGCGCCTGGTCGGGCAGGCCGAGCAGACGGCCGAGCCCGCCGAGGCGGAACGGCTGGCGGGCGAGGCGCTGGCGCTGTGGCGCGGCGAACCGTACCAGGACCTGGACGATCAGGCGTACGTGGGCGCCGTCAGGGCGCGCCTCACCGAGGCCAGGGAGCGGGCCCGCGAGCTGCGCGTGGGCGCGGTGATCCGACAGGACCGCCACGGCGAGCTGCTGGGCGAGCTGGAGATGCTGACGCGCGAGCACCCGCTGCGCGAGCGGCTGTGGGCGCTGCGGGCGCTGGCGCTCTACCGGTGCGGCCGCCAGGGCGAGGCGCTGGAGGCGCTGCGCACGGCCCGGCGGATCCTGGCCGAGGAGCTCGGCATCGACCCGGGCGAGGAGCTGCGCGAGCTGGAAAGTGACATCCTCGGCCAGTCCCCCGCGCTGCTCCCCCAGCGGCCGCCCATGCCCGAACCGCAACCGGCCGGGCGCGGCATCGCGGGCCGGGAGGACGAGCTGGCCGCGCTGGACGGGCTGCTCGACGCGGCGGCGGCGAACCGGCCCGGGTTCGCGCTGATCACCGGGGAGCCGGGGATCGGCAAGACGCGGCTGGCCGAGGAGCTGGTGAGCCGGGCCCGCGCCCGGGGGTTCACGGTCGCGGTGGGGCGGTGCGCGGCGACGGAGGGCGCTCCGGCGTTCTGGCCGTGGGTGGCGGTGCTGGAGCGGCTGGCCGACACGCTGCCGCCGCTGCCCGCCGACGTGCGGGCGAACCTGCCCGGCGTCAACTCCGCGACCGACAACGACCCCGAGGGCGCGCGGTTCCGCACCTATGAGGCGGCGGCGCGGGCGCTGGCCGCGGCCCAGCAGCCGGTGCTGGTGGTGCTGGACGACCTGCACTGGGCGGACCGCTCCTCGCTGCGCCTGCTGGGCTACCTGGCCGGGTACGTGCTGGGCGGCAGGCTGGCCGTGGTGGGCACGGCACGCACCTGGCCGCCGCCTGAGGGCGCACTGGCCGAGGCGTTCGAGGCGCTGGCGCGGCGGCAGGCGTTGCGGCTGCCGCTGTCAGGGCTGTCCGCCTCCGACCTGGCGGGGCTGGCTCCCGAGGGCGCGGACGTTCGGGGGCTCAGGGAGCGTACGAACGGCAATCCGTTCTTCGTCACCGAGCTGGTGCGTTACCTGCGGGCCGGATCGCCGGGCGGCGGCACGCTGCCACTGGGCGTGCGCGACGTCGTGCTCGGCCGGGTGAACCGGCTGCCCGCGCCGTCCGCCGACTTCCTGCGGGTGGCGGCGGTCGCCGGGCGGGAGTTCGACGTGACGGTCGCGGCCGAAGCCGCCGGGCTGGACCTGGACACGGCACTGGACCGGCTGGAGCCCGCCATGGCCGCGGAACTGCTGACCGAGGGGCGGCCCGGGCGGTTCCTGTTCGTACACGCGCTGGTGCAGGAGGCGCTCACCGAGGTGGTGCCGGTGCTGCGCCGGGCCCGGCTGCACGCCGCCGTCGCCGCCGCGATCGAGTCGCGTACCGGCGGCCCCGCCTCGGACCGGCTGGCCGCAGCCGCGCACCACTGGCTGGAGGCCGTTCCCGCGGGCCACACCGCGCGGGCGTGGCGGGCGGCGTGGCGGGCGGCCGAGGAGGCCAAGCGGCTACGCGCGTACGACGCGGCCGTCGAGCTGCTCGAACGGGCGGACCGCGTGGCCGAGAACGACCTCGACGTGGGGTCGGCCGAGCGGATGGACCTGCTGTTCGCGCTGGCCGAGGCCAGGTTCGGGGCGGGCGACTCGCTGGGGCAGGAGGCCGAGCTGGCGCGCATCCGCCACCTGGCCGGGCAGGCGGGCGACCGGCGGCGCCTGATCGAGGCCGCTACCGGGTACGGCGGCCGCATCCTGCAACCCTGGAAGGTCTACGGCGACCACGATCCGGACCTGGTGGCGGACCTGACGAAGCTGGCCGCCGACGAAGGGCTGGAGCCGCAGGCCCGCGCCCGGGTGCTGGCCTGCCTGACGCTCCAGACGTACTACGAGCCCGGCCGGGACCCGGCCGAGCGGGAGCTGTGGAGCGCCGAGGCGGTGCGGCTGGCCCGCCGCGAGAACGACGCGACGCTGCTGGGCCGGGTGCTGTTCGCCCGCTACTACGGGCTGCTCGACCCGGACCACGCGCGGCAGCGGCTGGAGGCGGGCGAGGAGATGGCCCGCGCCGGGCTGGAGGCGGGCGACGACGAGCTCCGCGCGATCGGGCTCATCTGCCAGGCCGGCACGCTGCTGGAGTTGTGCCGGGTGCGGGAGTCACGGGAGCCGATGGCCGAGGCGGCGCGGCTGATCGGGCGTATCCACATGCCGTATCTGCGCATCATGCTGAGCTGGCTGCGGCTCAGCCTGCTCGTGCAGCAGGGCGACCTGGACGCGGCCGAGGAACTGCTCGCGGCCACCGCGGCCGAGCAGCAGGCCACCTCGATGTGGGGGGTGGAGTCGAGCACGGCCGGGATCACGTACCTGGTGGAGGTCATGCGCCTGCGCCTCGGGGCGGCGGACGCGGTCCGGCCGCCGATGGACATGTCGCACGAGCCGCTCGACCCGTTCAACCTCGACGTGTACGCCCACTACCTGGTCGTCAGCGGCCGGCCGGAGGAGGCCCGGCAGGCGCTCGGCCCGTGGGAGCGGCAGCCGCCGATCCCACGCACGTTCGTGTACCTGTGCTGGCTGGTGCTGCGCTGCGAGCTCTGGGCCGCGCTGGGCGACCGGCAAGCCTGCGCCGCCCTGTACGAGGAGGCGTCCCCGTACGCCGACCGCATCGGAATCTCCGGCCTGGGCATGCTGTTGTGGCCGGTCAGCCGGTCGCTGGCGCAACTGGCCGAGGCCCTGGGCGACACCGGGGCGGCGCGGCGGCACGCCGAGCACGCCGAACGCGTGGAACGGGAACTGGCCTAGCCCAGCGAGTAGGCGGGGACCGGCTCACCCCCAGAGGACCGGCTCAGCCCCACAGGTAGGCCGTGCGGCGCCGGTAGCGTCTCCCGGCCAGGTTGGAGATCATCAGCAGTTGCCGGGGCGCGGTCGCGCGCAGGTGGGCCTCGACGTCGGCAGGCACCTCGGCGCTGGTCCAGCCGACCAGCCTGACCAGCTTGCGCAGGCCGTAGTCCTTCATGATCGTCTTGTGCATCTCCGCGTCCTCCTCCGGCGTGATGTGGGCCATCATCAGCGGGATGCCGTCGGTCTCCTCGTGCGCGAGGTGCGCGCCGAGGGTGTCGGCCAGCGTGCGCAGGGCGGTCGTGAGCCGCTCGCGTCCCTGCTCGGACGGTCCGGAGTCGAACGCCTGGAACGCCTCGGTGCTCTCGCGGATCCAGTGGTCGCACGCCTCGTGCTCGGCCTCCAGCGCGTCGATCGTGCCGATCGCC
This sequence comes from Streptosporangium sp. NPDC000396, assembly GCF_042898655.1. NCBI lineage: Bacteria > Bacillati > Actinomycetota > Actinomycetes > Streptosporangiales > Streptosporangiaceae > Streptosporangium > Streptosporangium sp. NPDC000396. The sequence continues at coordinate 39,335 of NZ_JBIAZA010000026.1, read as the reverse complement.
CTCGGGGCTCGCTCGCGCAGCCGCGGCCAGATCTTCTCGTCCTCGGCGGTGTGGTGGTGGTGCAGGACGAACAGGACCCACGCGTGGTGCTCGCGCAGCGCTGAGACGCGCCGCCGGTCGTCGAGGCGGATCCGGCCGATCGCGGTGAGCAGGTGGCCGAGGTCGCGGCGGAAGCCGTAGTGCGCGAGGTACATGTTGGCCATGTCGAGCGGCCCGGGGGCGGCGGCGGCCTGGCCGGGCAGCATGATCTGCGGGACGTTCGGGTGGTCGGCGGTATGCACGATGCGCTCCTTCTCTGCGATGTGCCGCCATCGTGACCGCCCGCCCTTGGGCCGTTCTGGAACGCCGGGCTCAAGAGCGGCCCAAGACCTTTGATCCGAGAGCGCGCAGGACGAGGGAGCCTGCCGCAGGAGTCGCCGCCCTACCGCAAGGCCGGAACCGGCGATAGCGGGCCACTTGCTCATTCGAGAGGAAATCCACAGGCATGAGCAGGCGCGCTAGGGCGCTCAACCAGGGCAAACAACCCTCGTCACCGAATCGTCGTCAAGATCGCTTTTGTAGCGCCAAAATCCGGTCCGATTCTCCCCGGAGGCCGATCGAGGTCGCCCCCACCCCGTCCGTGATCATCGCCAGTGCCCCGGCCGTCATCGCCGAGTTGTGCGGCGCCAGGGCGCTCCGCAAGCTGAGCCTGCGGCAGATCGCCCCCACGGTCGCCCTGGGCGCCCTGCCACCCGAGGAGACCCTGCGGCTGCTCCGCCGGTCGGGCCACGCGCCGGTCGCCGTGTCCTCGGACGGGACGGTCAAGGCGGAGTCCGCCCCATGCCGGCGCCTCCCGGTGGAGGCCGCCGACCGGCACGACCTGCGCCACACCTTCGCCTACCAGCTCTCCCAAGCCTCCGGCCACAACCACGCCGAGCTGGAACGACGCCTGGGGCACTCAAGCGACCGCTACCTCAGGATCTACACCAACCCGCCCGACGACATCGCCGCTGCCTACGTTGAGGACTTCTGACCAGCCACGTCACGCGGGCCTTCGGCTGAGATCATTATGTCCCCTGACTTGCAGGTTGCGTCTTTGACGCTTACTTGGTCTGCCCCCACCGGATCTCCGACATATGATCATGCGCGTATGAGCGACATCACCGAACTCCCGATCGCCCGGGTGGACGTCGTCCGCGAGACCCTCCACGGCATCACACTCGAAGACCCCTACCGGTGGATGGAAGCCGAAGGCGAGGAGTTCCACCACTGGCTGGACGGCCAGGCCCGGCACGCCCGCGAGCACCTGAACGCCCTGCCGCACCGCTCCGGCCTGCTGACCCGGATCCGCGAACTGGGCGGTGCGCTTACGCGGTACTTCGGCCTCGCGATGGCGGCCGACAGGGTCTTCGCCCTGGTACGCGAGCCGGACGCCCGCGTGCCGGTGCTGATGGTGACCGAGGCCGACGGAGCGAGCAGGGTCCTGTTCGACCCCGGCACGGTGCCCGGCGACGGGCACCACGCCATCGACTGGTACGTGCCCTCCCCCGACGGCCGCCATGTCGCCTGCGCCGTCTCCGCCTCCGGGTCGGAGGACAGCTCCATCCACGTGATCGACGCCGACTCGGGAGCCCTCCGGGACACGATCCCGCCCACGACGCGTTTCGCCTTCCTGAGCTGGCTGGAGGACAGCCGGTCGTTCGTCTATCACCGCTACGTGGAGCAGCACCGCTTGGACAGCCGTACCTTCCTGCATCAGCTGGGCACCGACCCGGCGCAGGACACGGTGGTGCTGGCGCGCGGCCTCAACCCCCACATCGAGCTGACCCCGCGGGATCGGCCTTTCCTGGTGGTGCCGCCGCACGGCGAGTGGATGCTGGCGATCGTCTCCCACGGCGCGCTCAGCCCCTGGCCCTGGACCAGTGAGCAGCTGAGCGATTGCACGATATACGTGGCGCCGCGCGCCGGGCTGGCCGACCCGGCCGCCTGCCCGTGGCAGAAGGTCGCGGACGTGGCCGACGGCGTGACCACCTTCGCCACCAGCCACGACACCCTCTACCTGGTCTCCCACCGGGACGCGCCGCGCTCCCACGTGCTGGCCGTTCCGCTTGCCGCACCCGATCTGTCCCGAGTCCAGGTGGTCGTGCCCGCGGGCGAGCGGGCGGTGGAGTCGGTGCGGGTGGTGGGCGACCGGCTGCTGGTGCGCGATCTCGACGGTGGCGTCAGCCGGATACGGCACGTACCCCTGTCCGGCGGCGAGCCCGCCGACCTCCCGATGCCGGTGGACGGCACCATCCTGGAGTGGACCACCCACCCGACGCGGCCCGAAGCCCTGCTGCTGGTGGCCGGCTGGACCGACGCGCCGCGGCTCTACCGCTACGACGGCCAGTCCCTCCAGGACACCGGGCTGGCGCCCCGCTCACCGGTGCACTTCGGCGACGTGTACGTCCGTACTCTGCACGTGCCCGCGCGGGACGGGACGCCGATCCCGCTCACCGTCATCCACCACAAGGACCTGGAGCTGGACGGCGACAACCCGGCCGTGCTCACCGGCTACGGCTCCCACGGGATGACCGACTGGCCGGAGTTCCGTCCCGAGATGCTCGCCTGGTACGAGCGCGGCGGCGTCTACGCCGTTGCGCACCTGCGCGGCGGCGGCGCCTACGGCCGCGAGTGGCACGAGGCCGGGCGCGGCGAGCGCAAGGAGGCCACCATCACGGACTTCATCGACTGCGCCGAGCATCTCATCGCCCTCGGCTACACCCGTCCGGGGCGGCTGGCCGGCGAGGGCGTCAGCGCCGGCGGCATCCCCACCGGCGGCGCGCTGGTGCGCCGCCCCGACCTGTGGGCGGCCATGGCGATGCAGGTGCCGACGGTGAACGCCACGCGCAACGAGTTCACCGAGAGCGGGCCGATCAACGTGCCCGAGTTCGGCAGCGTCACCACCGAGGAGGGCCTGCGCGACCTGCTGATCATCGACGCCTACCTGCGGGTCCGGGACGGCGTGCCGTACCCGGCGGTGCTGCTGACCACCGGCCTGCGCGACGCGCGGGTGCCGCCGTGGCAGCCGGCGAAGCTGGCCGCCCGCCTGCAGGCGGCCACGGCCTCCGGCCGGCCGGTGCTGCTGCGCGTCGAGGAGCAGGGCGGGCACGGCGCCGGCTCGACCCGAGACCAGGAGCAGGCACTGCTCGCCGATGTGCTGGCCTTCATCCTGCACGCGTCCGACGGGTCATGATGACGACAGACATGCCGGGTACGGCACACGCACGTGCCCTCAGCCACGTCACGGCCCGGTCGATCCCGGCCTGCGTGTGACGCTCAACCTCCATCCCGACCGCCCGGTGGGCGAGCTGGCGATCCTCGACAGGCCGGCAAGGACGGCGTCTACCGGTCCCGGTTCGTCACCGGGACCGGCCACGGGGGCCTGACCGCCCATCCCGGCGGGGACAGGTGGCTCTGAGGGGGCCGCATCTTCGCGCGGGCGCCTACGACGAGGCGCCCGCGCGACAAGGTTGAGCAGGCCGTCACCGCGTGGGTGGCGGCGCGCCGTCACGACGTCGTCTACTGCGGCAAAGCCGTCAAAGGGTCGTGGTGGCGGGCGCTCGGGCGGCGGCCGGGCGGTGACGAGGACCAGGAGGACCAGAAGCTGCGTTCAGGCGACGCCGGACAGGTCCAGACGCTTGTCCATGTCGAGGTGGAAGCGGCCGTAGGGGTTGATGTGCGACCAGAACAGCGGCGACAGGCCGCGCCGGTCCTCTGCCGTGAGCCGCTCGGCCCAGGCCGGGTCGGCCAGCACCGCCTGCAGCAGCAGGGTATTGACGTAGACCAGGCAGGACTGCAGCAGGTGCAGCGCCAGCATGGAGACCTCGGCATGCTCACGGTCGGCGCCGGTGCAGTGCCGCAGCAGGCCCTCGATCATCGCCGCGACCTCGGAGGAGGAGCAGCTTTTCAGCTGGGAGTAGATGCAGGCGCGGCCTTTGTCCACGTGCCAGTAGATCATCACGCCGTAGCCGCCGTAGCGGGCGTGGAACTCGGTCATCAGGTTCGACTCCCACGAGCCGAATCGCTTGGAGTCCGAGGCGGTGGTCGTCACCTCGCCCCACCAGGCCGTATCCCGCATGGCCAGGGTCTCGTTGACCACGCCCTCAACCGGCACGACCTCCTCGACCGGGTACAGCCGCTCGTCGCTGGAGACGCTCGCGTAGCGGGCCAGCAGGTCGATGGCGTCCATCACCGGCCGGTAGGCGGTGTTGTTGCACCGAAAGACCAGCGCGCCCAGCAGCGGCGCCAGCATCCTCCGGTAGTAGTGTGAATACGAGCCGCGCAGCTGGTAGCGCACCCGCTCGGCGATGACCTTCTCGGTGGCCATCAACTCCCGGGCCAGCTCCCGCAGCGTCTTCTCCCCGCCGGGCACCGCGGGAAAGACCACAGCCCGGACGGTGTCGTCCGGGCGCTCCAGGGCGGCGTTGACCATCCGGGTGAAGATCCCGCGCTTGCCCGGCACCGGGGCCAGCTGGCCGATCAGCTCCTTTTCTACCCGTTTTCCGCCCGGGCGCCGATCCGGTGAATCAACCCGATCAGCAACTCCACCAGCGCGTCGACCAGCTCGGCCTGCCGGGTCCAGCACAATGCGGTCAGCAGCGTGTAGCGCACGGGCTCATCGCAGGCGAGAAAGTCCGAGGCGTACATCCGGGCCGCCCGCGCCCGCCAGGCCGCCACGATCCGATCGGAGACACCGGCGAAGATCTCCTCGCTCAGGCCCAGCGCGCACCATGGCCAGCTTGCCGATCTCGGTCAGCAGCGTCTCCAGCCCCAGCGGACCCGGATCGGCCTTCAGCTGCGCCAGCAGCCCGGGTTGCGCCAGCAGCTCTTCTAGCCGGCCGCACACCAGCGGCCCGAGCTGGTGCGTGATCTGCGCGGCGAACGCGTCCTCGAACCGGCGCCCCGCCGAGGCGACCACCCGTTCGACCTGGCCCTCGCTGGGCGGCTCGATCTTCTCGCTCCGGCAGCGCCGCAGCAGCGCATCGGCCAGGCGGCCGGAGTCGGTCTCCACCGGGCACACCTCGGCGGCCAGCCAGCGCACCCACCGCTCCTCACTGGCCGGCCGGGTGCCGAAGGTCTCGCGGATCTGCGCCCGGTGGTACTTGATCGTCCGGCCGTGCCAGGCGTACCTGGCGAACAGGGCCGCATCCACCTTCACCAGCGAGGCGACGTAGTCGACCGCGGCCGACGGGACCTGTTCGGGGTAGGCGGGGAAGCGGCCCTCGATCTCGTAGAACTTCAGCAGCAGCGCGAACCCCAGCCGGGTCGCGCTGCTCTTGTTGCCCACCAGGTCCCAGTCGCCCTCCACCAGCGTCCAGGCATCGATCAGCTCGTCCGGCTTCCACTCAGTCCGCACCCGCGCGCCCTTTCCCTGATCATGATCCCCGACGAACAGAGATCATGATCAGAGGGCAGGTGCTCCCTACCGGCAGGTATGCACCACCCGTGACGGTTACGCACTGAAGTTGATATCTACCGATCAGTTACTTTGCCCCTCGCCGTAGCTTCGGGAGTACTGGGCCAGTTGCGCGGCCATCAGCGGTTCCTGATACAGCCCATTCGACGGCGCCACCTGGGGCGCCGCCTCCGACGTCGACATCGACCATGTTGTATCTGTGCCTGCTGCGAGAGCGTGACTCGAAGATCCTGGTCGAGACGTCGGCAACATACCGCTGATAGAGATAGCGATCAAGTGCCTCTACTGGCTGGTCTTGCGCCAAAGGGTGACAACCGTCTTCATGGGTCCGCTTCCAACATGGAAAGCACGTGTGCCCGTGACCGCTCTATTCAGTAGACAGCGTCATCTCCGGTAGGTATCTTCTCCGGGTCCCGCCCGTGCCTGTCCGAAGCCGGAACCGGCGCAGCCTTCGCCTCCGAAAGTGGCGCCTCAGGCCAGGTGACCGCGCCTCGCATCCAAGGAAGACGCTTCGTGACCGACATCGTCCCGCTGCGCAAGAACGTGCGTTTTCAACTGCTATGGGTCGGCAGCGCGGTCTCCCAGTTGGGGTCGGAGCTCACCAGGCTCGCCATGCCGCTGCTGGTGCTGGCGCTCACCGGCTCGCCTGGGTTGGCGGGCATCGTCGCTGGAGCCCGCACCGTCGCTTTCCTTGCGGTCCAGATACCAGCTGGCGTCTGGGTGGACCGGTGGGACCGCCGCCGCACGCTCATCACTGCTCAGGGCCTCCAAGCGGTTGTCTCCGCGCTGCTGACGGCGTTAATCATCACCGGTCATGTACAGGTCTGGCAGTTCGTCACGCTGGCAGTGCTGGACGGGCTGTGCGCCGCGTTCATCGGTCCCGTCCGAGACACGGCGATCCGCGGCATCGTCCCCTCGGGCCAACTGCACAGTGCCTATGCGCAGGAGGAGGCCCGTACCCACGCGGCCGGGCTGATCGGCCCTCCGCTCGGTGGCCTGCTGTACGGCCTGGGGCGGGCAGTGCCCTTCGTCGTCGACACCATCACTTTCCTTGCCGCCACACTTGTCTACGCTTTCGCGAAGGTGCCGCGCCGCCCGGCGGACGAGCCGCAAACCTCTGCACGAGATGATGGCGAGGAGCGGCGGCCAATCCGGCGTAGCATGCGCCGGGAAGCGGCTGAGGCCATCGCATGGCTGTGGCGCCAACATGGCCTGCGGGAGGTCACCGCAGCGGTAATGGTCCTCAACCTGCTGGGCGGAGCGTTCCTAATCCCGCTGATCGTGCTCGTCGGCGAACGCGGCGGTGATGCGCGCATCACCGGCACGGTCCTGGCCGGTCTCGGTATCGGCGGACTGACCGGTGCGCTGCTGTCGGGCCGCATCAGCAAGCTCCTGCCTCCCGGCAGACTACTGCTGGCCGTCGTGACGGTCTTCGGTGCCGCGCTGGCGGCCACGGCACTGCCCTGGGGGGCGTGGTGGCCGATGATTCCGTTGGTGTTCATCACCTTGTCGACGCCCTCACTGAACGTGGTGATGAACGTGGTGGTCGCACGAATGGTGCCGGAAGCGATGCTCGGCCGGATGGGCGCGGTCTTGAGCATGGGCGGGATGGCGCTCAAGCCCATCGGGCCAGTCCTCGGCGGGGCAGTGGCTGCGGCGCTGGGCGGCGCGGCGGCACTCATCGTGCTAGGCGGACTGCTCGGTCTGACCGCCGCTGTAGCCGCGCTCAGCCCAGAGTTGCGCCACTTCACTGGAGAAGCCTCCACGGCCGGAGACGACACTTCAACCGATGACAAGGCCCCGCGCGCCCCCGCCTAGTGCCAACTTGATGACGGTTACTCTCCGGTCATGCCGGCTCGTAGCGGTCGAGGCGTCGTCGTAGTGCGAGGTTCTCACCTTGGGCCGTTTCCAGAGCCTTTCGGAGTTCCGCGACCTCTTGCCGTCGTGCTCGTCGCTCGTCATCGAGTTTACGAGCCAGCGCACGCACCGCGGCAGAGGTGGAGCTGCTGCCGACCTCATCGTCAGAGGCGGCATCAAGGGACGAGTGCCGCCGAGGTTCGGCCCGTTGTCGTTCGATTTGCGTTCGGAGTTCCACGTGACGGTAGAGAAAGTCGGTGCTCACATCGCCCGCCCGAGCAACAGCGGCGAAACTGATGGGTTCCTGGGCTGTGATCAGACGCTGCAGAGCTCGTCGAGCCTTCCGCTCGGCTGATGCCGTGCGGGCGCCGGCTACTCGTCGCAGGTGTTCAGGGAGCCTGTTAACGGTTGTCTCCTTCGTGGTTTCTCGTCGGCCGGGCGTGCCTGCGCCCCGCACCGCTCGCGTCTTTCCATCGCTGTGCATGGCCAGTTCGTCCAGGGAGATCAAGACTTTTCGCAGGGCGGTGGTTTCGGCCGTCCGTCCGGCCAGCCAGATGTTGTCGGCTCCCATGGGTTCGCCGTGGCGCGCCGTAAACTGGGTCTGCCGTCGGCTGATCAGGTTCTCGGTGTCTTCGAGCTGTCGCTCCAGCTCACCTCGGTGAGAGGCGTCAGTGACGAACTTGTCGCACGTCAAGCAGGCGTTGCCCTTGGCGCAGACCTGCCGCGGAGGCAGGAGGCACCAGCCGTTGGGCGGCACGCGGTCGGCCCGCTGATCCAAGTGCATCAAATCGAACAGGTCGCTGGGGTCGTTGATGGCCACACGGCCGTCGGCCGTGACCTTCTTGTATCGGAGGAACTCCCGTTCGGCGGCTTCTGATCGGGTCTTTAACGGCACCGTCGGATATTGGAACTGTCTGAATACCTCGCCATACGGGGCCCTGTGTGGCTTGGGGCTGGTAGTCGTGGTGATCACGGGTTGATCCGCAGGGCGGTGGTGAGGGCTCTGAACTCGGTGATCCCGAGGACTCGCGCGGCCAAGGTGTAGAGGGCGGCCCCGATCACGGCTGCGGTGCAGACGGCGATGAGCGAGCCGGTCCAGTCCGTCCCGATCGTGGTGCCGAGGACATGGTTAATGCTCGAACTCTTCGCGTCGCGTACCTGACCGATCACGCCTCGTCGGCGTGGCCCGACTCCGGCAGGGGGAGAGCGAACATCAAAGCGATCAACGGGAGAGGAACGGCATGACGCACGAGGACCGCACCCACCATGGCATCCAGGCAGCAGGAGACGACAAGGACAACCGGCCGTCCGCCGAGCTCCCAGCCGAGAAGCCCGAAGACCCGCCTACCGGAGACGCCGATGTCATCTACTACGGCGGGGAGATCGTCACGGTGTCCGACGCGCCCTTCGCATCCGACGAGGCAGCACCCGAGGCGGTCGTCGTCAAGGACGGCTTGATCGTCTTCGTCGGTGGTCACGAGCAGGCCGTCGCCGACTGGCGGGGCGAACGCACCGCCCTTCGCGATCTCGAAGGACGGACGCTGCTTCCGGGGTTCATCGACGCGCACAGCCATCTGACCGGGATCGGGCTCCAGGCCACGATCGCGAGTCTGCTCGCCGAGCCCGACGGTGATGTCACCGACATCGCCTCTCTCCAGGCCAAGTTGCGTGAGTTCGCCGACAGCGAGGTCGGACGGCGATCCGAGTGGATCGTCGGCTTCGGCTACGACGACGCGATGCTCGCCGAGCGCCGCCACCCCGACCGCGACGATCTGGACGAGGTCTCCACCGAGCGGCCGGTGCTGGCCATCCACCAGTCGTTCCACCTGGGCGCGGTCAACGGCAAAGGCCTCGAACTGCTGGGCTACGGCCGCGGAACGCCCGATCCGGACGGCGGTGTGATCCGCCGCCGTTCATCCCTGGCCCGGCCGTACGGCGAACCGGACGGAGTGCTGGAGGAGACCGCGTTCAACCCGGCCTCGGCCGCCGCCATCGCGGGCCTCGCCCCCCAAGACCTCGCGCAGTTTCTGCCTCGGGGCATGCGCGCGGCGGCGAGCTTCGGCTTCACCACCCTCCAGGAAGGCGCCGCGACCCTGGAGGTGCTCGAGCAGATGCGCAAGGCGGCGGCCGCGACGCCCGGCGGCCTGACACTCGACGTGGTGGCCTACGTCCGCGCCGACGATGCCATCGCTCACCCGGACGAGGTCCAGGTGAGCGAGACCTACACGAACGGCTTGCGCGCGGCCGGGATCAAGATGTTCCTGGACGGCTCGCCGCAAGGCCGCACCGCGTGGCTGACCGAGCCGTACCTGACGCCACCGCCCGGACAGGAAAAGGACTACTGCGGCTACCCGACGATCGAGGACAACGATCTCGCTGCGGCTCAGGTGCGCGCGGGATTCGAGCACGGCTGGCAGGTCATCGCGCACGCCAACGGCGACGCGGCGATCGATCAGCTGATCTCCGCCGTCCGTACGGCAACCGAGGAAACCGACCCGGCCGATCGTCGCACCGTCGCCATCCACGCGCAGACCGCCCGCGACGACCAGATCGCGGCCTTCGAGGAGTTGGGCGTCCTGCCGTCCTTCTTCTCGATGCACACCTACTACTGGGGTGATTGGTACCGCGACACCGTCCTCGGAGCCGAGCGCGCCGAGAACATCTCGCCCGCGCAATGGGCGCTGGCACGCGGGATGCGCTACACCTCCCACCACGACGCCCCCGTCGCACTGCCGAACTCGATCGCGATCCTGGCCAGCCAGATCACCCGCGTGACCCGCTCGGGCACGGTGCTCGGCCCGCGCCAACGGGTGTCGCGCATGGACGCGGTCAGGTCGATCACGCTCAACGCGGCCTACCAGTACTTCGAGGAGGACTCCAAGGGCAGCATCGAGGAGGGCAAGCTGGCCGACCTGGTGATCCTGAGCGCGAACCCGGTTACGGTCTCGGCCGACGAGATCAGGAACATCGAGGTCGTGGAGACGATCAAAGCGGGCCGTACCGTCTATCCGGCGGCCGAGCTCAAGGCCGACCCCGGCCCGACGGTGTCCGTCGGGCTCGCACCTCACTGCTGACGGCTCGACCGCACCGACACACAGGACCCCGGCGACAACGCCGGGGTCCTGTAAGGAATAACCCCACAGTTCCCTGAGCCCTCCATCGTCGCCATAGCTCCAGGACCTGGGCGTTCTCCATACAGAAGACGTCGGTCCAGCAGTTGAAGGGATCTCGGGATCGGTGAAGCCTCTTCCTCTTCGTTGAGGTTTTTGTAGTGGTGGTGAAGATGAGGAGGCGCCTGGCCGGCCCGTCCATGGACGCCTTGGTCCGGTGTCGAGCGTTGCTCTGACAGAGAACGCCTGATCACGCGGGGGTTGGCTCCGTACACCAGCTCAGGCGTCCCAGCCGCTCACCGGGCCGGGCCGGGCCGGCCGCCGTCGCCGTGTCCTGGGCACTGTCTGGTACCGCTCCGAGATCGGCTGGCCATGAACGACCTTGGGTTTTGGTGAACCCAAGGGTGCATAACCTCCCAGACCACCCCAACGGTCCAACGTCGACCCTTGGGTTTGCGGGAACTCTGGGCTTTCTGCGGGTCCAGCCGAGATACGGCCAGAGCCGGCCATGAGTTGATCTTGAAGCCACTGACCTGGGCGAAGTGCGAATCGCCGGTGTGGCGGCCGTCTTCACCACCGATTCCGGCGGCTGGCAGGACAACGCCGCGGCACTGCGGGACGGCGTGCCCGCCGCGGCTATCCTCCCCCTGGGCCGCCCCTTGCCCGATGTTCCGGCTGACCGTGCCGCCACGGCTCGCACCTCACCGCCGGGAGGGACCTGATGAGCCTGGGCCCCGAGTAGGAGCGGTACGGCGAACCGGGCTTACTGTCACATTTGTTGACAGTGGGGCTTGAGCAGGCAAGTCTTGCCCGATGGCGGAGTCTGAGGGCGTGGCGTTCGTCCGGGCGGATGTTGAGCGGTTCTGCGCGGAGCTGGTGGGGGTGGCGCCGGCGATCAGGCTGGCCAGGCTGGCGGAGCTGCGGGTGATGCTGGAAGGCGTGGTGGCGGCGGCCTCGGCGCAGGCGATGGCCGATGCGCGGGATGAGGGGTGGGGACTGCGGCGGATCGGCCGGCAGGTGGGGATGTCACACGAGCAGGTACGGCGCATGCTGGCCGAGCTGTCGCCCGCTCCGGGGCCCTCCTGAACCTCGCTGGGATGGCGAGATCGGGGAACGGCGAACATTACATTTCATGATCAATATCTCGGCGAGCTCTGGCCGGACATCTCGAAGATCATTTAGGTGCCACACTTTCAGCTGATAGCGGGCCGGTGACCCGGCCTGGCCCACGAGCGGCGGGAGTGCGTGATGCCGGTCAACTTCCTCACCGAGGACCAGCGTGGCCGGTGGGGCAGGTTCAACGAGGTCCCCGACCTCACCCAGCTGGGCGGGTTCTTCCACCTGGAAGCCGCTGACCGGCGGCGGGCGATGGCCGCCAACGGGGCCCGCAACCAGCTCGGCTATGCCGTCCAGCTCGGGACGGCTCGGTTCTTGAACTGCTTCCTGACCGAACCGATCCCGAGGACGTGCCCGCCGTGGTGGTCGACTACGTCGCCGAGCAACTCGGCTTGGACGCCTCCGCGCTGAAGGGGTACGGGGAGAAGGAGGCGCGCTGGGATCACCAGAAGCAGATCCGTGAAGCCTACGGCTTTGAGGTGTTCGAGGAGCACGCGTTTGCGCTGGCGTGCTGGATCTACCGGCGGGCCTGGTCGAATAACGAACGCCCGATCGTGCTGCTGGACCTTCTCACCCACCGCCTGGTCGAGGCGAAGATTCTGCTACCCGGCATCAGCACGGTGGAACGACTGGTGTCGGAGATCCCTGAGCGGGTCGCGCTGCGCCAGTACAAGATCTTGGCCTCGCTGCCCAGCCCGAACCAGAAGGACGCGCTGGAAGAGCTGGTCACGGTGGCCGAGGGACGGCGGATCTCGGGCCTGGACCGGCTGCGCAAGAGCCCGACCGACGTGTCCGGCGCCGGGGTGGGCAAGGCGCTGGAGCGGCATGTGGAGTTACGCGGCCTGGGCGCCTCAGCGTGGGATCTATCGGCGGTCCCGGCCGGGAAGGTCGCCGCGCTGGCCCGTTTCGCCAAGGCCGCCAGGGCCAAGGCGGTCGCCGACCTCGCTGGGGATCGCAAGCTGGCCACCCTGGTCGCCTTCGCCGCGGTGATGGAGCCGGTCTCGGCTGATGAGGCGATCGAGGTGTTCGACTTGGCGATGGGTGATCTGGTGCGGACGTCGGCGTTCAAGGCGGGCAAGGAGCGGCTGCGCACGCTCAAGGACCTGGACAGCGCCGCGATCGTGTTGCGCGAGGTGTGGCTGGCGATCCGGGATGTGGCCGCCGACCCGGACGGTGATGTGCGGGCCGCGCTGGACGGCATGGACCTGCTGGCCATCCACGCCGCGGCCGAGGTCATCGGCGAGCTCGCCCAAGAGCCCGATGAGGACTTCCACGACCAGCTGCTGCAACGCTACGCCACCATCCGCCGGTTCTTGACCAAGCTGCTGAAGGTCATCGACTTCCACGCCGGCGCGGCCGAAGCCGGTCGCTCCGGCGGTGGGCAGGGCGCGCGCCGCGGCTTTGAGCTGCTGGAGGCGATCGACTTCCTCAAAGGCCTGGAACGGCGCCGCAGCCCCGTGCGCCCGGATGAGGTGCCGTCGGCGCACCTGAGTTCGGCCTGGCACCGGCGGGTCTTCCCCAAGCGAGGGGAGAAGGCTGGCGAGGTCAACACGCTGGCCTACACGGTGGCCACTGTCGAGCGGCTACGCGAGTGCCTGCGCCGCCACGAGGTGTTCGTGCCCGGCCTGCCCAAATGGGGCGACCCCACCGCCGGGCTGCTGGCCGGAGTGGCCTGGGACAAAGCCCGCGCCATGGTCTGCCGCGACCTGGACCTGTCGGCCGAGCCGGGCGCCGACACGCAGCGGTGGGCGCGCACCCTGGACTTCGCCTACAAGCAGCTGGCCGCGGGCCTGTCGGGCGAGGAATCGGTGCGCAACGAGTGGCTGCGCATCGAAAAATCCCCCGAAGGCAAGGACCACCTCGTCCTGACCGGGCTGGAAGCGCTGGACGAACCCGCCTCACTGACCGCGCTACGCGCCGACGTCGAGGCCCGCATGCCCGTCGTCGACCTGCCCGAAGTGCTGCTGGAAGTGCACTCGTGGACCGGCTGCCTGGACGCCTTCACTCATGTGTCCGGCGAGGCGCCCTCCCGGCGAGAGGACATGGTCAAGTCGATCGCGGCCGTCTTGGTCGCCCAGGCCATGAATGTCGGGATGCGGCCCATGGCCAGCGACCACGAACCGGCGCTCGCTCTGGACCGGCTGTTTTGGGCCGAGCAGAACTACATCCGCGCCGCCACGCTGACCGCCGCCAACGCCACCCTGGTCGACTACCACGCCACCCAGGAGATCGTGCAGACCTGGGGCGGCGGCGAATCAGTTCACCGGCTTCCATGGCATCGTCATCCCGGGCACCCCCAAGGACTGGTACTACATCCTGGAAGGCCTGCTGGAACAGGAGACTTCGCTGCGGCCCACCGAGATCGTCTCCGACACCGCCGGCGCCTCGGAGCTGGCCTTCGGCGTCTTCCGGCTGCTGGGCTGGCAGTTCTCCCCGCGCCTGGCTGACGTCGGCAGCTCCACCCTGTACCGGGCTGACCCTGCTGCTTTCTACGGCCGCCTCAACACCATGATCAAAACCCGGGTGAACATCGGCCTCATCAACGACCACTGGGACGACCTGCTGCGCGTGGCCGGCTCCCTGCAGACCGGTGCGGTCCGCCCGGCCGAGCTGTTTCGCTACCTGACCGGCGACGGCACCCCCACTCCGATCGGCCGCGCTCTGATGGAGCTGGGCAAGCTGGATCGCTCGGTCTACCTGGCCTCCTACTTCAACGACGAACTGCTGCGCCGGCGGGTCAACACCCAGCTGAACCGGCAAGAAGCCCGCCACACCCTGGCCCGCAAGATCTTCCACGGGCAGAAAGGCGAGCTACGCCAGAGGTACAAGGAAGGGCAGGAAGATCAACTAGGGGCGTTGGGCCTGCTAACCAACGTCTGCATTCTGTGGAACACCGTCTATACGGCCCGCGCGCTGGAACAGATCCGCGCCGAGGGCAAGAAGATAGCCACCGCCGATATCGCCCGCCTGTCCCCGCTCGGCTTCGAGTGGCTCAACTTCCTGGGCCGCTACAACTTCTCCCGGCCCGAGGCTGTGCGCGAGGGCAACTTCCGGCCGCTGCGCACCCCCGGTCAGCGGTAATCGGGGGTGAACCTGCACCGGAACCGTTTGTACCGTACGCGCTTTCCCTCGGGTCGGAACAGTCTCGGCGGGAGACCTCTGCCCGCATCACCTCCGAGCACGACGACACGGCTGCTGACACCAGGCGAGATACCTGCACCAAGCGGTGTGTTTCTGGCGTACTCCGGCCGTACCCCTTCCATGCCGTCAGGGGCGGCGGCTATGGCGAGCCCCAAGAGGCTGGGGCCCGGTCGGGTGCCGGGGCGGGTTCGGGCGCACGGTCCTGCGGGTTCGTGGTAGGTCGAGGGCGGACCGGCCACCAGACGGCCCGACCGAGCAGTGCGGCGAGTGCGGGGACCAGCACTAGCGACACCACAAGCGCGGAAACCATGATGCCCAGCGTCATCGCGAAGGCGATCTGTTCGTTGCCCGAGGACGTGGCGAGGCTGGCGAAGGAAGCGGCTAGCACCGCGCCGGCCGTCGTGATGGCCGGTGTCGTGTGCCGTACGGCGCGGGCCACGGCGGCGCGGGCCGGACCTGGTCGCCGCATCTCCTCCCGGATCCGGTCGGTGATCAGGATGTTGTAGTCGGTGCCCAGGGCGACGACGAACAGGAACAACACGAGCGGGAGGGTGAAGCTGACGCCCGGCTTGCCGAGTATGTGCTGGAACAGCAGGGTGGCGGCGCCGAGGATGGCGGCGAAGCCGAGCCCGACGGAGAGCATCAGGATCACCGGCGCGAGCAGGCTGCGCAGGAGCAGCAGGAGGATCAGCGCGATCAGCGCGGCCGCGACCGGGAACACGATCGTGAGGTCGTGCTCGACGGCCGTCGAGATGTCGGCGATGATCGCCGGGGTCCCGCCCACGTGTGCCGTCGTCCCGGCGGGCGTGTGCTGGGCGACCGTGGCCCTGATCGGTCCGGAGGCCAGGTCGCGGGCCTGCTGGCTCTGCGGGTCCGCGGTCGGATAGAGGTCGATCCTGGCGGCGCGGTGGTCCTTGTTCAGGACGGTCTTCGCGACTTGGCCCACACCCTTAACCTGGGTGAGCGCACGGGATAGACCGTCCAGCCGGTCGGCGGTGAGGGCGCCGTCGTCCTTGGAGGTAACAAAGACGCTCGTCGGGTCCGACACGCCGGCCGGCAGCGCATGGGAGATCTCGGCCGCGGTGGCCGCGGCGGGGGTCTGGGTGCCGGGGCTGCCCTGGCCGTAGTCCATGCGGATGCCGATCAGCCCGGCGGCCAGTGCGGCGAGCAGGGCGACAGAGGCGGTCAGCATCATCAGCGGGCGTCGCGTGACCAGCTCACCCAAGCGGGCGGCACGGCCCTCGCGCGTCTCGCGGTGCAAGGCCGTGCTGGAGGGCCAGAACATCTTGCGGCCGGTGGCCGCGAGCAGCGCCGGCAGCAGGGTGAGGCTGCCGAGCAGCATCACCAGGATCGCGACGGCGATCGCGGGGCCCATCGAGCGGAACTGCCCGAAGGTCGCCAGTCCCAGCGTGGCGAAGGCGGCCACGATGGTCAGCGCCGCCGAGGTGATCGCGGTGCCCACCCGGCCGGAGACCTGCCCGGCCACCTCGCGGGCTGACTGCTCGGGCCTGGCCCGCAGTGCCTCGCGGAAGCGGAACAGCAGGAACAACAGGTAGTCGATGCCAATGCCGAACAAGACCACGTTGATCAGCCCGGGGGTGCTCGCGTCGAGCTTGAGCCCGGTGATCATCGCGGCGCCCGCGACGGCACCCGCGGCCACGAAGCCGATCAGGGCGACCGCGAGCAACGGCAGCAGGGCCGCCAGCACGCTGCGAAACACCAGTACGTTGAGCAGGATGATGAGCCCCATGATGAGCCCGCCCCCGACTGTCGTGGCGATCTTGCGGGAATCGACGGTGTCGACGGCGTCGGCGAGAGGCCCGGTGAAACCGGTACGCATCCCCGCCTCTGAGAACTGCGTCCGGGCGGCGTCCCTGAAGGTCCGGTAGACGCCCTGGACGCCCCTATCCGCACGATTGCCGATCAGCTCGACGGAGAGCAGCTCGAAACTCCGGTCGGGCGCCGTCATCGCCGGGGCGATCGTGGGGGTCTGGGAGCGGTCGGGGACCAGGTACTGCTGCGGACCGTCGTCCTCCCTTGGCATGATCACCCGGCGCTTGGCCAGCTTCGCCGCCTCGGCCTCGACCCGCTCCTGGTCAGCGGCGTTGAGGGCCTTGCCGTCGGAGCGGGCGACCAGCACCGTCACCGTGGTCGCGTCGGGATTCACCCCGAACCGCTCCTTGGCGATGTTCAGGGCGGCGGCCGAGTCGTAGCTGCGGGGCAGGAAGTCCCCGGTCTGGTTCTGGGTGACCCGGTCGAACAGGGTCGGGGTCAGGGCGCTCAACGCGACGCCCAGCACCGCCCAGAGGGCGATGACCTTCCATGGGTGTCTGGTGGAATATCCGGTCAAGGCGCGGATCACGACGTGCTCCTGCGGACGGAGGCGGCGCAGAGTGCGTTGTCGATCAGGCGGGCCGTGGCCTGGCCCTGCTCTCGCGTGCCGGGGTAGGTGGTCCGGGAGACGATCACGCTGGTACGGCCGTCCTGGGTGACGGCGTTGTCGGTGATGAACCCGGGGGTGCCGCCGGGGTGCGTCCAGGCCGTGACTCCGCAGCTCAGTCGCTGCTTGGCCATACCCAGCCCGAACTCCCTGCCGGGCACGCCGACGGGGACCGTGGTCATCATCTTCTTCAGCTGTTGCTGCGACAGCACCTGCCCGCCCAGCAGTGCACGCCAGAACCTGGCCAGGTCTTCTGTGGTGGTGACGGCCTCGCCCGCCGCGCCGGCCCAGCCGAGGCTGAGCAGGGTGGAGCGGAACGGGCGCGCGGTTTTGGCGTCCTCGGTGTAGGACTGCACGTGCGGCTTGGGCAGGAGCGGGGAGTCGCCGGGCAGGGTCGTGTTCCGCAGCTTCAGCGGCTTGATGATCCGGCGCGTCACCTCCTCGCGCCAGGAGTTGCCGGCGGCCTTCTCGATGATCATCCCGGCCAAGGTGTAGTTGATGTTGGAATAGCTCCAGCGGGAGCCGGGGGCGAACAGCGGTCGATGGCCGACGCTGAGCGCCACCAGCCGCCGCGGGCTCATGCGCAGGAACCGGTAGGTGCGGTAACCCCGCTCCGTGTGCATCTTCTTCTCGATGTCGCCTACGGAGTCGTGCAGGCCGCTGGTGTGCTGGAGCAGGTGCTTGACGGTGATCGCGCGCCCGTCGTTGCCGTTGCCGCGCACCAGCCCGGGAAGCCACCGCTCGACGCTGTCGTTGACGGAGAGCCGCCCTTCCGCCTCGAGCTGCAGGATCACGGCGGCGACGAAGGTCTTGGTGTTGCTGCCCATCCGGAAATGCCCGCCGCTCGGGACCAGCACCTGACGGCCCAGCACCGCCGTACCACTGGATGCGGCCAGATTGGCGCGGGGCGAGCGCACCCGAGCCTGCACGCCCAGCGTGCCGGCGTCGCGGATCGCGTCCAGGTCCGCTTGCAGGGCCGCCCGGTCGTAACCGGGGGAAGAAGCGTGCGCCGGGCTCACCGCCAGCACACCGGCCGACACGGCCACGGCCGCTGTCGCCACGACCGCATGGAATCGGCGCTGGCCAACACTCATTTTTGCCTCCTGGCAGATTCACCTGGTGCCGGGGTTCCCGGCCGGTATCCAGACCATCAGTCAGAAGAGCGGCAAACCTCCTGGCAGCGGATGATCCTGACCGGGGCCCTGAGTCCTCCCCCGCGGCCGCGACCAGGACCCTGGTCCTAGTCCGGGTCCGCGCGGTGAGAGCATTCCGACTGCTGTGCAACCCTGGTTCGGGAGCCAAGAGGCCTGATACAGGGGGAAGTCAGACATGTCCAGGAGCCGATACGTCGGGTCCGGCGATGCCCGGGAGCTGCCGTGGAGCCGTAACGACGCCCTCGTGACCGGCGGGGCGTGCGTGATGAACCTGCTCAGCTACGTGTTCTTCAACGCCTCCGACGGCCGGCACACCGTGAGCGTGACCGGGTTCCTCTTCGTCGCGCTGGCAGCCCTGCCGCTGCTGGCCCGGCGCCGCCACCCGGTGGCGGCGCTCGCCGCCGTCCTGGCACTCGACGCGACGGCCACCCTGACCGTGCCGCTGCCCCGGCACTTCGGCGCCGTGCTGGTGGTCGCCCTGTACTCGGCGGCCAGGGCCTGCCCCGGCCGCGTGACGGCGCTCGCGGCCGTCGTCACGGTAGCGGTGACGCTGCTGAGCCAGAGCAACGGCCGCATTCCGCCCTGGCAGGACGCGATCACCCCGCCGCTCACCACCCTGATCGTCGTCGGCGCCGCCATGGCGATGAACCGCTGGCAGCGGGAGGTGGACGCCAACCGCAGACTCCTCGCCGACCGTGCGGTGGCCGACGAACGCCGCCGCATCGCACGGGAGTTGCACGACATCGTGGCCCACCACATCACCACCATGCAGCTGATGGCCGGCGGAGCGCGGGCCAACCTCGCAGAACCGGAGGTGGTCAAGGACGCCCTGGTCACCCTCGAGTCCTCCGGGCGCCTCGCGCTGCGCGAGATGCGCCAGCTCCTGGACGTCCTGCGGGACAGCGACGAACCCGAGGTCGCGCCGTCCCAGCCCCAGCCTGGTATCGACGACCTCGGCCGCCTGGTGGCCGAATCCCGCTTCGCCGGAGTGCCGACCGAGTTCAGCGTCCACGGGCAGCGGCGCCCGTTGCCGCCGACCGTCGGCCTCACGGTGTTCAGGATCGCTCAGGAGGCCCTCACCAACACCCGCAAGCACGCGGGGGCCGCCCGCGCGTCCGTGGAGCTGACCTACCGTCAGGATCGAGTCATCGTCGAAGTACGCGACGACGGCGGGGACGGCCCGCCACAGGAGGGGGCGCGCGTCGGCGGATACGGCCTGATCGGCATGCGCGAACGCGTCGCCCTGCACGGCGGCACCCTCACCGCGGGCCCGCAGGCCGACGGGGGGTTCGCCGTGGTGGCCGACCTGCCGCTGACCACGGACGAGGCCGTCCAGCACGAAGGGGCGCACCAATGACCGCGCCGCCGATCAGGGTGCTGATCGTGGACGATCAGTTGCTGGTACGGCGCGGCCTGTCGCTGATCCTTTCCCCCGACCCGTCCTTCGAGGTCGTGGGAGAGGCCGAGAACGGCGCGCAGGCCGTCACCCTTGCCCGCCAACTACGCCCCGACGTCGTGGTGATGGACATCAGGATGCCCGTCCTCGACGGAGTCGGCGCGACCAGGGAACTCGCCGCCACCGTGCCCGGCAGCCGGGTCCTGGCCCTCAGCACCTTCGACATGGACGAGTACCTCGTGGGCGCCCTGCGCGCCGGAGCCTATGGGTTCCTGCCCAAGGACAGCTCACCTGAGGACCTGAGCGCGGCGATCCGCACCGTCCACGCAGGCGACGCCGCCGTCGCGCCACGCCTGCTCACCCGGCTGATCTCCACCTACGTACGGGCGCCTCACGGCACCCGGGCGACACCCACGGGCCTGGACGAACTCACACCCCGCGAGGTCGAGGTATGGCGGCTGATGGCCACGGGCCTCGACAACACCGAGATCTCCCGCGCCCTCGGCCTCAGCCTCTCTACCGTCAAGAACTACATCACCAGCATCTTCGACAAGCTCTCCGTGCGCGACCGCGCCCAGGCGGTCATCGCGGCCTACGAATCAGGCCTGGTCACCGCCCGCCAGGTAACCGGGAACCCGCCCGCCGGATAGCGCGGCCTGCCGGTGCGGATGCTTTCACACCACCGCGTCGCCACCGTCCACGACCAGGTCACCGCCCGTCACCCAGACCGACTCCGCTGAGGCCAGGAAGACGGCGGCGCCCGCGAGGTCCTCCGGGGTCCCGCACTGGCAGGATTACCGTCGGATACCGCCCTGAGCTGGGGCTAGTGTCATCCACCTGAAATTCGTCGGCAATATTGAGCGAGGGATTCGAGGATCTCCTCGGCTGTCTTGGTCCACGCGAACGGCTTGGGGCCTCGTTCCACTGGTCCATCCAGGCGCGGATGTCCACGCAGGCCCGTGCCGCCGGGCTCGACGTCGTGAAGCCGGCTCGCCAAGCTCCTGCGTGTGCCGACCCCCGCCGACCGCGGACCCGGCCAGCCGTGGCGCCCCGGCACCCCGGTTCCGCTCGCCCTCGCACCGGACGCTCCGACCGCCGACATCCGCATCGGGTACGCACGGTGCAGCTCGCTCACTCAGGAGCTGCAATCGCAACTGGACGCGCTGTCCGCGCACGGCATCGGCCGCGAGAAGATCTTCTCCGAGAAGATCAGCACCCGGGTGCGCGTAAGGCCACAGTTCGAGGCCGCGCTCGCGCTGGCCCGCCAGATCAAGGCCCACGCCCCGCACTGCCGGGTCATCTTCACCGTGTACGAGATGAAGCGCCTCGGACGCGACGCCGCCGAACTCACCGCGCTCGCCGACCACCTCACCGCCCACGGCCTGGTCCTGGAGATGCTCGCCGGGCCCCTGACCGGGATGTACGACCCCAGCGGGCCGGGCCGACTGCTGTTCGCGTTCTTCGCGGCGATGGCGGAGACCGAGCGGGAGAGCATCCGGGAGTCGACCCTCGAAGGACTCGACGCGGCGGCCCGCAAGGGCAAGCACGGCGGCCGGCCGCCCGTCATCACCGACGACATGCTCCACACCGTGCTCCGTCGCCGCGCGAACGGGGAATCGGTCGAGCAGATCCAGCCCGACCTGATCATCCCCACGGGCAAGCGCAAAGGTCAGGCTCCCAGCGTCGCGAGCATCTACCGCGCGCTCGCCGAGCACGAGAAGAGGGAGGCGTACCCCGAAGCCATCGCGGCGGCCCGCGCCGACTTCGCCGACCTCCAGGACGCCGACGACATCCCCCACCGCCCCCGCCGAGTCCGCATCCGGCGGCCGGATGATCCGCTCACCCCGACGCCAGCCGGACCATGATCAATCTCAGCGGCACTTTCGGTACCGCAACTACTCACACCCGGGTACGGCGGGGAGCGATGCAGGCCATCGTCCGCGAGGCCTACCAGCAGATGCTCGCCGAGCAAGACAGCGGGCATCGAGCTCCCGGCGAGTGACCGCGATTAACCGCTGTTGACTACCCTTAATCGCTCGCTAACGGCCCGGTGACCCCTTGCCGTCTCTCCTGTGATTGTGGCGGTACAGCCTTTGATCACCCGCCTATCCAGCAGTAGAGCATCTGATTGTTTTCCTTAGCCCGGCGGGCCAGCCCGACGAGATCCTCAGTCAGGGACAGCAGGTATTCCATGTCAACTGGGGAGGAGGACGAGAATTCCTCGATCTTCGCCCACTGCTCCGCCGCCGCCGGTAGACGTGAGTTGTCTGCGCCGGCGAGGATGTCACGCACGTTTACCGACAGCTCATTGATACCCGGCCCGTCCAGGTAGGGAGAGTCTTCCGGCAGGGCATCCCACTCCTCGTCGCTTTGTGGGGCTCCCTCTGGCGACGGGTACAAGGTCACCGTGTCGACCAGATCCAAGGAGAAGTCGACGTCACCGAGGAACGCCACGAGCTGACCCAGGATCACGTGAGGATCGATCCATTGGGTCTCCACGGCGTCGAACTTGGGAACCCCACGAGAAGGGTCGGCGATCACGCGGGAATGTTTTGGCTGCATGATCGCTACCTCACGATTCGCTGCTCGGTAGTACTCACAGAAAAAAGTCAACGGGGGCTCCTGCCCGGGCATGAAAGACATGGTCAACTTCTAGGCTGACGGACAAGCTAGAGGATGTGGCAGCATCTGCGAAAGGGCAGCCTGATGCAGGTATGGCGCACCACGCGCGCCTCGCCCGGCCTGATCGTCCCGTCTACCTCACCCCACCCCGGAGGGGCGACAGCCCGGGGACGGAGGACCAAGGTCGTCTTCGCGGTACGTCAACCGGTAGCCGTTCCTCGGTCATTGGATGCCAACGGTCACAGACGGCCTTGATCCGGAGGAGTCGGGATGGTGGGCTTGCCTGGAACGTGGCAGACGGGACGATCGGGCCCTACCTCAGCCACCCAAGAACGGAGCCTTGCTCCTCGCGATCATCCCGGAGCCGAGACCTCCGCCGGAGGCTGAAAACCCGACAGGTCAGGGCGTACAGAACGATGATGAGCGCGGTGGTAAGGCCGACGCCGGTGACGACCAGGCCGATGACTATGACCAGGCTGGTGATGACCTCATGGGGTCCGGGACTGGTGGGCTCGCTTATTCAACTGTCGTCAGTTCGGCGGGGTGGCCTGGGTAGCGGTGACTGTGTGTGGTCGCCTGGGGCGTAGCGGTTGTAGGTGGCTCCGGTCTCGGCGGCGAGCTTGGCCGTGGTGACGGGATGGAAGCCGAGGGCGTCGGCGATGATCGGGGCGGGGCTGGCTTGGATGTGCTGGCGGAGGGCTGCTCCGCGGGCAGGGAGAGTTGAGATGCCGAGTTGGCGGATCTGTTTGGCGAGCCACTCGGGCCGCAACGGCTTTCCGGCCCGCCGGCCGGGGAAGAGCCACGTCGAGGCGGGGTTGGTGGCAGTGCGCATGTTCGACCGGTTGGCGAGGTAGCCGAGCAGCGTGGTGGCGAACGGCGCGGGGACGGGCGAGGGTGGGGTTCCGAACCGGATGAGCACCTGTTCTCCGTCTCGGATGACGTCGGCCAGGGTGAGGCGGACCAGGCGGCTGACTGGCTGGGCGTAGAGGAGCAGCAGGATCGCGGCGACGCGGGCGTGGGGCGGTCCGGTCTGGTCGATGAGGATCTCGCCGAGGAGGGCGAGCCGCTGCTGGGCGGTGAGCGGGGCGGCGCGCCGGGCCGTGTGCGGCATGAGCTTCAGGGGCCGCGCCAGCTTGTTGCGCTGAGACCACTGAAGGAAGACGCGCAACCCGTTGCGTTCGTCCGCGGTGTGCTCGGTGACCCATGCGTCGAGGTGCGCCTGACGGCAGTCGGCCAGGGTGAGGTTCCGGTCGGCGAGCCAGGTCAGGAAGCGGGCGGCGTAGATGATCTGCTGTCCGGCATAGCTCCGGCTGGAGGGCTTGACGGGTTTGGTCTCGGCGATGCGGCGCAGGCGGGGCAGGATCTCCCAGGTGGCGAACCGGCGGATGATCTGGGCGTGGTCGGGATCGGTGATGGCGTCGAGGTGGTGGACGAGCCAGCGTTCCAGCAAGCAGATCTGCTTGTCGACCTTGGGGAGCAATCCGCATGCCATCAGGAGCTCGCGCAGGTGGGACGCGGCCCGCCCGTGCGGCAGCTGGTGAAAGGCTTCGTGGGTGAGCTCGATGCTGCCATCTGCCAGGCCGCGGAGCATGTCAGGGCTGTACTTGTAGAGCCAGGTCAGCCCGGCGAGCGGGTTCTCCATGCTGGTCAGAGAATGGAACAACGGCAACAGGGTGGGATGAATCTGGCCGGTGCCGTCGTCGAGCAGCTCGGTCAGCCGATCGGTGAGGGTGCAGCCAGTGCAGAGGCGCCGGGCGTGGAGCTTGCCCTCCTCACCGCAGCGTGAACAGCAGTAACACGGCTTGAACCCGGCGCAGGTGCTGCAGATCGGCTCACCGTCTTCGGGCCGCAGGCCGGGCAGGCGACGGGACCGACCGCAGGCGGGGCAGGTGCCGCGCAGCCGCAGCCCTCGGTCGACGCAGGTTCGGCAGACGAGCCCATCGGGCCACCAGCCGGCGGGGTAGGACAACCGCCGGCACCGGGTGCAGGTCCGTTTCACGCTCACCCTTCGGAGGTGATCCGGGCTCGTCGGGGCCGTAGATGGGTGGGGGGTGGCGGGGTGGGACATCGCCGTCGGCGGTCTTGCGGACTCCGGCGTTCTGGGCCTCGACCGGAACGAGGTCCGTCGGGGTGGTCTGGAAGATGTCACAGAGCGCGGCCAGGAGCTGCAGGGACAGCCGTTCGGGGGTTCCGGTGACGAGCCGGTGGACCTGGGAGGCCGACAGCTTGATTTCGCGTTCGGCGAGCAGCGGGACCAGCTCGGTCGTGGCGAACATGCCGTGGGCGGCCATGATCTCCCGCAGCCGCCAGGAGTAGGTGACCTTGCGCTTCACGACGGGTCGCCCTTCGCGGCGACGGAGGCCAGCGCCTGCGCCACCGTGGTGTCCAGGGCTCGTCTCAGGGTGCGGGTCCGGAAGTCGGAGGACACGCAGGTGTAGATCGCCGTGGTCGAGGCGTGCTCATGGCCGACCTGCTCCTGGACGAAGCGGGGATCCCAGCCGTCCTCGATCAGGTGCGTGACGTACGACCTTCGCAGACTATGGAAATCCAAGGCGGGATCCAGGTCGAGCGCGTCCCGGTAGGCGACGAACCGGGAGTTGAGGCGCTGGCAGCCGACGCGCAGGCCGCGCTCGGACGGCCAGGCCGCCGGATTGCCGTCAATGCCGAAGTGCGGGCGGATCTCGGTGATCCATTCCTCCAGGACCTCGGCCGTCCATGGCCAGACCGTGAGCACGCTGCGGCGTTTGGGCGGCGAGCCTTTCTTGGCCTTGCCGAAGCGCACCAGGTAGACGCCGTACTCGCAGAACTCGGGGCCGTGCGGGTTGCGGCTGAAGTCGGCGACGTCCAGCATCCGGGTCTCGTTGCGGCGCAGCCCGTAGGCGTAGGCGGTCTTAAACAGGACCGCGTCCCGGAACGCCGGCAGCCAGCCCTTGCGCCCGAACGCCCGGATCCGGGCGACCTGCTCATCGGCGTGATCGAAGAACGCTTCCAGCTCGGGCCGGGTGAACGCCCGCTTGCCCGGGTCGCTCTCGTTGTCCTGGACGTGGACGGCGGTGTTCCACTCGTGCACGACCTGGATCGGTTGGCTGGCGAACCTGGCCTCGCACTGCTGAGCCCACTCGTACGCCGGATCGGTGACATACGCACAGAACGCGCTGATGGCCTGGGAGTAGCCGCGGATCGTCGACCGCTTCAGATCTCGCAGCGACCGCAGATCACCCAGCCACTCGTCCACCATCGCGGCGGTCCACTGCCAGGGGAAGGCGTTGACGTAGGACGCGAACGCCTTCACCGTGTTCTCCCGGCCCTCCATGGTCGTGCGGGCGAGATTGCGTGCCAGCTGCTGGTTGGCGAACCCTTCCAGCATCGCGGTGAACACCTGCTCCTCGGGCTGCAGCAGCGGCACCCCGGACACCAGTGCGAGCCGCGCCGACCCCGGCACCTGCCCGCTCACCGTGACGCCTCATCGCGCACCAAGCTGGCGACGGCACGACAAGATCGGAATTCCGAATCGTCCCGGTCTTTCAAGGCCACCAGCTCGCTCTCCGTCGATCGCACCTGATGCGAGATCTCCGCATCGTCTGCGACCGGCCGCGAGTGTGCAGGTCAAAGACACGATCGGCATAGCGGCCCCCACCGGCACCACTGATACCGCTACTCTAAGAAATTCACTGGAGCCCCTTGAATGCCCAGCTCAGACCCCGGACGGAAGAACGTCCCACAGCAGAACTGCTAACTGTCGCCAGATCGCATCCGATGCAATAGGCGGCGCTTGTAGCAATGAAGAAATTTCCAACGAAGTAGCCTCTGACCTGTGATAGCGGCGGCGTTTGACCGCCTGTGGCGGGTTGATGATCACTGTCGCTACGTTCGTTCCGGTCTCGTCCGGCACAGCACGTGGGATGGTGCGTTGTCAGAGAAGATGTTCTCCGAGGAGCATCGGCGAGCATCGCCGCGTACGGGCCGGGCAGCGCGACGGCTCGCGACCGACTTGTGTTTCCGGAAGTTGTTCCGGTGATCTGCTGGATTGCCGGGGTTGTGTTTCCGGAAGTCACTCCCGGAATTGCCTCATTCTGGAAGTAGACGTCCGTGTCGTCGTGTCGCCCCGAGGAACTTCCAGGCGGCGGCGAACAACTTGTCTCCCGGCCTTGACCAGCGCCACACCGAAGGCAAGCCCAGGACGCGGACCGCCCGCGGCAAGCGGGACACCGAGAGTGCCATCCCGGTTCGTCCAGACGCTTCCGACACGATCCTGTCTCGCCCCCACCTCGACATCGCCTCGCTTTGTAATGTCGTCAAGGTAGGCCGACCCGCGCATAGTGGTCCGCTCCCTCAACTGAACCTGCTGCCTGCCTTGATCCGCTCACCTTGAGGACCGTCTCATGACCCAGGAAGCGGTACCCCCCGTTGTCGAACCCGTTGCGCCCGCCACAGCGGTAGGCCCTCCGGAGAACGAGAGTCCCTATCTGGTAGAGGTGTTCGGCCTGGCGAAGCAGCTGGACGGCACCTGGCCGCTCTTCGTCCGAAGCCTGGACCCCGCCACCGACCCGGCACGCCTGCGCGGCCGTTTCCGGTCGGCGGCCGTGTCCGCCGCCCGCTGGTCGGTCCGGCGCAGGCACCTTGAGGGAAACCTGACTCTGCTCGCCCTGCTGGCGATGCTCGCCGTGGCCTTCACCGTCCTGGTGGCGGCCTTCTCCATCACCTCCTGGCAGGAGATCACCCTGGCCGTCATGGGCCTCGGGGTCTTCATGCCGATCTCCGTCTGGGCCGAGAACCGCCGGCATCGCCCGCTCTTCCGCCTCCTCATCGATCCGCTGATCAGCGTGGTGGGATTGGGCTGCTTTCCGGCCGCCCTGTACATCCGCTACGCCGGCGGCCCCGCATGGGCCGTCGATCTGGCGGGCCAGTGGTGGATGCCGATCCTCCAGAGCATCGGCACCGTCTCCGTAACCCTGGTCCTCGCGTGGATTTCGGTCAGGGCGGCGATGTGGCTGTGGGACCGCGAGTCTCGCAACCCTCCCACCGAACCTCTCTTCGAGCAGCTGACGGCCATCCTCGCCCGCACTGAACCCGACCGCCGCGGCCATCTCCCACCCAAGGCCCGTCAGGAGATCCTCACCCTGCTGGCCAAGGTCGCCTTCCTGCTGCGGGCAGGCATCCCGGCCGCCGCCCGCGGCGGAACCCCTCTGACCAGGGCCGTCGTCCGTGCCCGTGCGATCGAGGCCTCCAGGGCCGTCATCGACCTCCAGCTTTGGATCGCGCTCCCGTCCCCGACCACCTACGACGACTTCCGCACCCGCATCGCCGACCTGACCTGCACCATCCTCACCGGTGAATACGACCGGCTCCCCACCCGCGACGCCACCCCCGAAGTCACGCGCCGCACCTGGCACGCCCGCGCCCTAGAGGCCGTCAGAACCCTGATCGTCGCCCTGATCCCTCTCGTCTCTCTTCTCATCGCCGACCGGCTGGGCCTCACGCTCCCGTCCCCTCTCGACGATGGCGCCTTGATCGCCACCCTGGCGTGGGCCATCGTCCTCCTCTTGAGTCTCCTCGACCCGAATTTCCCCACCCACCTGGCCGCCGTCCGCGACCTGACCACCCTCGCCCCGTTCACTCGAGCCGCAGAGAAGAACCCAGGCAACCGACCCAGCCTGTGACCGGGTCGTGGGGAGCACAGACCCATCGTCGGCCGCGGTGTGTCTCCGCTGTATTCCGGCCGTACACCTCATACAGCACAGCCAACCAGCACCGGCCGACACTTTTCCACGACCGCGGCAGCTCCCAGCCGCCCCGAGCCTGGAGACCCGGCCACGCCTCTTGAGGCGCGTCAGGACCGGCGACGGCTGTGCTTAGTGGGAAGTCGTGATCGGCTCAGATGGGCAGCTGACTCACCACCCAGCTGGCCAGGATTTCCGTACGGCAAGGGGCCGCTGGACACGCGCAGCCTGAACGGGGGCTCGCGGGGATCGTCGGCATCCCACTCCTTGTCGATCTCTGCGGGCCGACCTGTTCACCCCGCCGCTGCAGGCCGAGCCGGGGACGACCTGCCGGGTGTGGCAGTGGGACGACGCGGAGCGGGACACACCGCTGGGGGCGATGGCGGCCTACCGGCAGGTCCTCGCCCATGACGTGATCAACCGGCGGGTCTTCGTCACCGCCTTGGTGACGGTGCTGCGGCGAGACGGCGACTGGTACGACCTGCGGGGCGCCGAGCCGGTGGAGGCGGCCCGGGTGCTGTACGCCGAGCGGGCCTGGGGCGACCTGCCCGCCGAGGCCCGGAATGGGTGATGCACGGTGATGGCCGGATCGGCGTCCTTGTTCTCGTCCTTGCGCCTTTGGCCATGGCCGCTCACCCGGTCGTCAACGGTGTGCGGCCGCGGGTGATGCGGCCGGTGAGTTCCCTGGTCGCAGGAACTCCCGGGCGCCGCGTAGCCTGGTCCGCAGTCGTCGCCGGGTGGCGGTGCCGTCCAGGCGCACATCGAGCGGGCCGGGTGGACCGGTGTCGGCTCGCCGGCCGGACGGCAGCGCTAAAGGGTCGAGGCCGTCGCGGTGTGCGATGAGCAGCCCGAGGTCGTAGCGGCTGAGGGCGTCGGCTCCGGCCACGTGGCACACACCGGCATGGTCGGAGCCGGCCAGTTCCAGGAGCGCTGATGCGAGGTCGGCGACATGCACGGGGCAGCGCACCTGGTCGGTGAACAGCATCCCCTGGTGGCGGCCGGTGGCCAGCGCGTGCACCAGGGCCTCGTGGGGTGATCGGGCGTCGCCGATGATCAGCGAGGTCCGGGCGATCACCGCCTCCGGGCAGATCGCCTTGACCGCGGTCTCGGCGGCGGCTTTCGCCGCGCCGTAGGGGGTGATCGGGTCGGGGGCGCACATCTCGTCATAGGAGATCCGGGCGCCGGAGAAGACCGCGTCGCTGGAGACGTGGACCAGGCGGGCGCCGACGGTGGCGGCGGCGACGGCCAGGTGCGCGGTGCCGTCGGCGGTGGTCTCCCAGTCCGCCCGCCGGGACGCGGCGTTGATGATCACCTCCGGCCGGACCGCGCCGGTCACGGCGGAAACATCCTCGCGGCGGCGGACATCGAGGGGGCGCCAGTCGATGCCGGTGATGTCGCCGGGCCGGGTTGAGTAGGTCGCGATGACCTCATGGCCTGCCGCCAGGGCCTGCCGTACGAGCTCGCCGCCGAGCAGGCCGCTGCCGCCGGCGATGAGGATCCTCATGGCCGATCACGGTAGCTCATCCGACCCGCCCCGGGTCGAATGTCGACGACTACGAGGACATCGTGGAACTCAGCGCGGAACGGCCGCCCTGCCGGTGTCCGTGACCGCCGGATCGCTCGCGGAGCTCAGGGAGCATAAGCTGCGGCGACGCTCGGAATGCATGCGCCTAGACGGCCGAATCCGACTCATACTGCCCGTGTCGCCGCCAGGAAGGAGCATGTCCGGAGGCGACACCAAGGGCCGACGAAGGCGCCGTTCGCCCGTCTGCCAACCCCTGACCACGGCATTTACGGGCTGGACAGATTTCGCAACCCGGAGGGATTCTACGAATATAGGCGGGGGCCGAGCCGATCCGACCGATGGCCGGTCGCTGTCGGGCTGGAGGGCCCCATGGCCGCCAACGTGATGGTTGTGGTGGAGAGGCAGTACGACTACCCGCGGCCGGAGGTGTTCCGCGCCTGGACGGTTCCAGAGGAGATGGCGCAGTGGCGCGGCAGTCCCGGTTGGCACGTGGAGCCGGATACGGTCACGTCCGATCTGCGGCTCGGCGGACGTCACCACCACGTCAAGGTCCGTGACAACGATCCCACCACCCGGGTGACGACCGATGCGGTGTTCATCGAGTACTTCGAGCCGGATGTCTTCGTCGCACGTCAGCGGATCACGGGTGACCCTGGCATCGACCCTGACGTGCTGCTGGAGCTGCGGGTCGAGTTCACCAAGACCGGACGCGACCACACCCTGGTGCGCGTCGTCCAGGGCCCCTTCGAGCCGGAGGTGGCCGGCTACCACAGCAAGGGCTGGGAGCTGGAACTCGACCGCCTCGAGGACTACCTGGCTCGGCGGCGGACCCGAGAGGGGGCCCGATGACGGCGACGGAAGCCCCCACCGCGCACATCACCATCGTGCGGCAGAAGCCGCTGATGACCATGCGGCAGATCCTGCTGATGAATTTCGGATTCTTCGGCATCCAGTACAGCTTCGGCATGCAGCAGACCGCGGTGAACCCCATCTACAACTTCCTCGGAGCCTCTCCTGAGGAGCTGCCGCTGCTCAACCTCGCCGGACCCGTCACCGGACTGCTCCTCCAGCCGCTCATCGGAGCGATGTCTGACCGTACCTGGAGCCCGCGGTGGGGGCGGCGCAAGCCGTACTTCATCGTGGGGGCGATCGGCTGCAGTGTCTGCCTGTTCCTGTTCCCGTTCGTCGCCGCCCTCTGGACGGCTGTGCTGCTCCTGTGGATCCTCGACGCCAGCAACAACACGGCGATGGAGCCCTACCGGGCGTTCATCGCCGACCGGCTGCCGCCGTCGCAGCTGGCCAAGGGCTTTCTCGCGCAGAGCTTCTTCACCGGGTTCGGGATCACTCTGGCCAACATCTCGCTGTTTGTCTTCCAGACCCTCATCAGCGGAGCGACGTCCGCCGGCATCCCCTACTGGGTCGTCGGCTCGTTCCTTCTCGGTTCGGTCTGCTCCATCGCGACCGTTCTGGTGTCGGTTCTGACCACACCGGAGCTGCCTCCGAGCGAGGAGGAGCTGGCGGCGATCCGGGCCAAGAAGGGCGGCCTCGGCAGCGCGATTCGAGAGATCTGGGAGGCGATCGTCGAGATGCCCCCCGAGCTGCGCAAGCTCGCGCTGGTGTACCTGTTCCAGTGGTATGCCATGGTCTGCTACTGGCAGTACGTCTCCCTCTCCATCGCCGAATCCGTCTACGGCGTGACCGCCGACGACCCGAGGTACGCAGAAGCCGTCTCATGGACCGGTCTCGTCAACGGCTGGTACAACATCGTCACCTTCTGCGTCGCATTCCCGCTGGTCGCCTTGGCTCGCCGACGCGGCGCCAAGTGGGTGCACATCTTCTGCCTCCTGTGCGCCGCTGTCGGGTTGCTGATCTTCGCCAACCTCACCAACAAGTACCTGCTCTTCCTCCCGATCATCGGTCTCGGCATCGCCTGGGCCTCGATCATGGGCGTGCCGTACATCATGGCCGTGCGCATGATTCCGTCCACGCGCTACGGCGTTTACATGGGGATCATCAACATGATGATCGTCGTGCCGATGCTCATTCAGACCGTGACCTTCGGCTGGACCTTCGAGAACCTCCTCGGCGGCGATCCGACCAACGCGATCATGTTTGCCGGCTTCCTGCTCGCCGCCGCCGCCATCACGATGACCTGGATCAAGGAACCGCCCATCGTCCGCGATGTCGACGACCTCCTGGAGATGCCTGCGGGCGCGCACTGAAGGGGTGCCACCGGAGTACGGCAGAAACGGGCCGCCGAGCGGCCCCACCGGTCGGACTTCCAGAACTTCATCGAGTCGGACACCTGGGTTCCGGCGATCGGGAACGGGACAACGTTTCGTGAAGGCAATTTGCGGCGATCCGGCCGGGGTGCGGGCCCGGCGGGCTGGGAGGAATGCCTGGCCGCCCCCGGCTGGCACGACCGGCTGCGCATGGCCCTGGAAGCCATGATCGAACCGTCGCCGGAGGAGCCCGGCTGCCTGGCCTACCAGCCATACGCCGACCCCAACGACCGCGCCCCCATGCTGCTCGTCGGGCAGTGGGCGGCCCTTGACGCGCTGACCGAGCACATGGCGAGCGCTTACTACCGGCACACCGACCAGGTCCTGCGGCGCGTTCTGGCCCGGCCCGCGAGCGTCCGCGAGCTGGTCGCGCCGCCCACCACCCGAAAACCGGCTCCCGCCCGGTCGCCCTGCTCGTGCGGCGGGTGACCCGGGCGGGGAGCCGTCCACCCGGCGAAGGAGATCCCTTACCAGCCGCCCGGCGGTGGCGGATACTACGGGGATGCGCTTGCTGGAGCGGGAGTCGTCGTTGGCGTCGCTGGCCGAGTACGCGGCCGAGGCCGGGCGTGGGGAGGGCCGGCTGGTCCTGGTCGCGGGCGAGGCGGGGGTCGGTAAGTCGGCGCTGGTCGAGCACTTCCAGCAGGACCTGCCGGCGGCGCGATGGTCGTGGGGCGCCTGTGACGGGCTGTTCACCCCGCGCCCGCTGGGGCCGCTGTTCGACCTGGCCGAGCAACTCGGCGGCCCGCTGCTGGAGCTGTGCCGCGCCGGCGCCGGACGCGAGGAGCTGTTCCGGGGGCTGCTGCGCGAGGTCGGCGACCCGGCGAGACTGGACGTGGTCGTGGTGGAGGACGTCCACTGGGCCGACGAGGCCACCCTCGACCTGCTGCGCTTCCTCGGCCGGCGGCTACGCGGCAGCGCGCTGCTGCTGCTGGTCACCTACCGCGACGACGGCCTTTCGGCCGCCGATCCGCTGCGCATCACCTTGGGCGATCTGACCTCGCAGCGCTCGACCAGGCGCATCGGCCTGGCGCCCCTGTCCACGCGGGCGGTACGCGAGCTGGCCGGCGGCAGCGACGCCGACGCCGACGCCCTGCACCGGCTGACCGGCGGCAACCCGTTCTACGTGACCGAGGTCGTCCAAGCCCGCATGCACGAGGTCCCGGGCTCGGCCCGGGACGCGGTGCTGGCGCGCGCCGCGCGCCTGAGCGGCGCGGCCCGCCAGATGCTCGACGTCGCGGCGCTGATGGGCACCCGTGTGGAGTGGAGGCTGCTGGAGGCGGTGGCCCCGTGCCCGGCCCCGGCCGTGGACGAGTTGCTGGCGTGCGGGCTCCTCACTGGCGACGGCGAATGGCTGCGTTTCCGCCACGAGATCGCCCGGCTCGCGGTGGAGGGGGCGCTGCCCGCCCGCCGCGGCCGCGCCACCCACCGCCTGGTCCTGGCGGCCCTTGCCGCGCTGGGCTGTGACGACGACGCCCGGATGGCCTTCCACGCCGAGGCGGCGGGGGACGCCGCAGCGGTCCTGCGCCACGCGCCCGCCGCCGCCCGCCGCGCCACCTGGCTGGCCTCCCACCGCGAGGCGGCGGCGCAGTACCGGCGAGCCCTGCGCTTCGCCGCCGAGGCCGACGCCGCGACCGTGGCCGAGCTGTGCGAAGAGCTGGCTGACGAGGCGATCCTGCTCGACCAGTGGCAGGAGGCGGCCGAGGCGTGCGAACGCGCGCTGACGCAGTGGCGCCAGGTCGGCGAGCAGCTGCGGGAGGGCGCCGCGCTGCGCCGGCTGTCGCGCATCAAGTGGAACCTGTGCCACGGCGAGGTCGCCGCCGCCGAGGCCGCCGTGGCGGTCCTGGAGCCGCTCGGACCCGGCATCGAGCTGGCCTGGGCGTACGCCACGCTGGCCAACCACCGGATGTTGCGCTACGAGCACGACCTGGCCGAGCCCCTGGCGCTGCGCGCGCAGGAACTGGCCGAGCCGCTCGGCGCCACCGACGTGCTCAGCGACGCCCTCAACACCCGGGCCGCGTGCGCCTGGATACGCGGCGGCGCCTGGGAGGAGCAGATGCGGCACGCGCTTGAAGTCGCCCTGGCCGGGCGGCACCAGGACCAGGCGGGCCGGGCGTACACGAACCTGGTCGCCATGCACAGCGGCCGGCGCCGCTTCGCCGAGGCGGAACGGTGCGCGGCCGAGGGCATCGCCTACTGCGACGAGCACGACCTGCCCACGTACGGCACCTGCGTGCGCGGCGAGCACGCCACCATCATGGAACGCACCGGACGCTGGGAGGAGTCGCTGGCCATCAGCGCCGCCATCCTGGCCACGGTGGGCCGCTCCCCGTCCAACCGCATGTGCACGGTGCGCAGGATCGGCTCGGTCCTGGCCCGCCGCGGCGAAGGCGGCCTCTGGCAGCACCTCGACGAGGCGGCCGAGCTGGCCGACCGCACCGGCGAGCCGCAGCAGATCGTCCCGGTACGGCTGACCCGCGCCGAGGCGTACTGGCTGGAGGACAAGACGGACCAGGCGCGGCGCGAGGCGGAGCTGGCCCACGACGTGGCCGCCGCCTCCGACGCCTGGGACCGCGGCGCGGTCGCGGTCTGGCTGCTGCGCACCGGCTCCCCGCGCACCCCGCACGGGGTGTTTCCCGAGCCGTACCGGCTGGAGCTCGACGGCGACCCGGCCGGGGCGGCGCGGGCCTGGAGCGAGCTGGGCTGCCACTACGACGCCGCGCTGGCCCTGTCCGGCGCGAGCGGCGAGCCGGAGCTGCGCGAAGCCCTGCGCATCCTCACCGACCTCGGCGCCCTGCCCGCGGCGCGCATCGTCAGGCGGCGGTTGCGCGGGCTCGGCGTCCGCTCACTGCCGGCCGGGCCGCGCGCGGCCACGCGGGAGCACCCCTCCGGGCTGACCCGGCGCGAGCGGGAGGTGCTCGCCCTGCTCTGCACGCAGCACACCAACGCCGAGATCGCCGCCAAGCTCTTCGTCTCCGTCAAGACGGCCGGCCACCACGTCTCGGCGATCCTCGCCAAGCTGGGCGCGCCCAGCCGCGCCGCCGCCGCCGACCAGGCCGTCCGCCTCGGCCTGGCCGAGGCGGACGCCACCGACAACGTCTGAGCACGCGCACCTCCCGCACGGGAATCTAGGGAACGCGCGGCGCAACATAGGGAACCGCTCCCGATCCGGCTCCCCCGCCCCCGTCCATACGGTTGGCGAGACTCACCACGGAACGGGAGGCCGGCATGCCGCTCTACATGGACGTCCACACCATCGCCCAGGGCGTCGCGATAGCCGACGTCGCCCAGGCGCACAAGGCGGACCTGCAGCATCAGGGCCGCCACGACGTCAGCTACTTGCGCTATTGGGTCGACGAGAGCCAGGGCAAGATCTTCTGCCTGGTCGAGGCGCCTTCGGCGGAGGCGGCCGCGGCGGTGCACCGCGAGGCCCACGGGCTGGTGGCCGACCAGATCTTCCAGGTGCAGGAAGGTGGCTGACACGCCGCAGCGCCATCACGTAACGGATCGAAACCCTCAACAGGAAGCGAGAAAACACCCATGAACCAGATCCTCTCCGGCCGCACACGACGCTCGACCGCGCCGCTGCTGCTGGCCGCGGCGATCTCCGCAGCCGCCTGCCTCGTGCCGGCCGCCGCGAACGCCGCCGACCAGCCGACCCCGGCGCCGGTGTCGGTGCAGCCGACCGGAGGGCCGGTGGCGCCCCCGCCGGGCCCGGGCCCGCTGGCTCTCGGCGGCTTCTTCAAGGTCCAGGAGGCCGAACAGAGCAAGTGCCTGGACGTCAAGGACGCCTCCACCGCCGAGAACGCCGTGCTCCAGCGCATCTCCTGCAAGGGCAACGACGCCCAGCTATGGCTGCCGACCCTGCTGTCGGCCGACGGCTCCGGCACCTTCGTCTACCAGCTGTCCAACCGGGGCAGCGGCAAGTGCGTCGAGGTCAGGAACGAGGTCGCCGCGTTCGGCGCGCAGGTGGTGCAGCACACCTGCGACCCCAGCCGCCTGGCCGGTGAGCGCTGGCTGCACCAGGGGGAGATCCCGTCCACGGGGGTGGGCTTCGGCCAGCTGAAGTCGGCCTTGGACCCCTCCCTGTGCCTGGACACCTTCGGGCAGCTGGCCAAGGTCTTCACCTGCACCACGCCCAACGACGCCCAGCTGTGGCGCTTCCAGTGACTGTGACGTCCGGACGCCGGGCCCGTACCGGATGAGGTGAATGCCGTCAGCCGAGGCACCGGCACCGCGAGGGCCTCCCCGCCGGGGAGGCCCTCGTCGTCACGGCCGCACAGGGCGGCGCAGCACCATTCCCGGCCATTCGCCGACCGTGATTCGTCTACCTGCTTTAACCCAGCATTAGGTCACGTCTCCACGATTTGACATCCTCCCTCGCCTGAAGAGCGAGGGATTCCAACCCGCTCCTACCTGTAAGGAGGACGCGTTGAGGTTCGCGGTGCACCGGCCCGGCAACCCCAGGCCCTTCCCGCGCAGACACGGCATGCCCCGCCGCGTGGTGGATGTTCCTGGCCGCGTTCACGTCCGCGTTGCCGACGTATCCACAGGACCGGCACCGAAAGGCGGCTTGGCTCTGACGCGACTTGGGGTCCACGATCCCGCACGCCGAACAGCGCTGGCTCGTGTACGCGGGGTTGACTCTCACGACCCGTCCGGGGGCCTTGTCCTCCAGGCGGGCCACCAGCGCACCCCAGGCGGAGGCGAGGACGCCCCGATTCAGCCCGGCCTTGGCCGCGACGTTCTTTCCGGGCGCCTCGGCGGTGCCTGGGCCGAGCGGGTCATGTTCCGGATCTTCAGGTCCTCCACGGCGATGGTGTCGAACCGTCGGGCCAGATCGGTGCTGGTCTTCTCCGTCCAGTCCTTGCGCCGATCCTTCTCACGGGCCTTCAGCCGGGCGATCGCGGCCTTGACCGTGGCGCGCCGGGCGCGGGCGGAGGATCATCCCACCGGGCCTCCTCAGGCGTAGAGACCGTGATGACGGCCGGGATGTCGGACGGCGGGTACTCCCCTCCGTGCTCCTTCCACTATCCGGCCGACGCGCGGCGCCGGTCAAACTCCTCCGGTGATCCGAGGCGCCGCCACAGTGGAGTAGACCGGGAAGTTCGCCTAACCTGGGAAACGAGGGGAGTACTTCCGAAGAGCTGGCCCGGTCAATACGGACGTGACCTCGTCCTCGGACGGCCGCCCGCGCGATCGTGGGTGAAGGAGACCTCGAACGGCCCGTCGCGTTCGAGGAGGTTTCATGCCCGTCCATACGACTCTGATCACGGCTGCCCCGCTGGAGAGCATCGGCTCACCGTACCTGTGGTCGATCACCGTCGCCGCTCTTGCGCTGTTGCTGGCCGTGGACTTCGTCCTGACGCGGCGCCCGCACGAGGTGCGGATGGGTGAGGCGGTCGGCTGGTCGATCTTCTACCTGGCCCTTCCCCTGCTCTTCGGCGTATACGTGTGGCTCGCGTTCGGGTCCGGGGTGGCGGTGGAGTTCTACACCGGCTACGTGGTGGAGAAGTCGTTGTCGGTGGACAACCTCTTCGTGTTCATGCTGTTGCTGTCCGCCTTCGCGGTGCCGAGCCAGCTGGCCCAGCGGGTGCTGCTGTACGGCATCATCGGGGCGCTGGCGCTGCGCGCGGTCTTCATCGCGCTGGGCGCCGCGGTGTTGCAGAGTGGCACTTGGGCGTTCCTTCTGTTCGGCGCGATCCTGATCGTCACCGCGTGGAAGCTCCTCAAGGACGTGCTGAGCGGCAAAGAGCAGGGAGTCGACATCTCCTCCATGCGCACGATCCGTCTGCTGCGGCGCTTCATGCCGGTCACCGACGACTACCGCGGCTCCTACCTGGTGGTCCGCGAGCATGGACGGCGCGCCCTGACCCCGCTGGCACTGGCCATCGTGGCCGTCTTCGCCACCGACATCGTCTTCGCGGTCGATTCGGTGCCTGCGGTGTACGGGGTGACCGAGGATCCCTTCCTTGTCTTCGTCACCAACGCCTTCGCCTTGCTGGGCCTGCGGGCGCTCTACTTCGTGCTGTTCGGCGCTCTGGCGAAACTGCGGCACCTGAACCACGGGCTCGGCGTCATCCTTGCCTTCAT
The DNA here is from genome assembly GCF_042898655.1 of Streptosporangium sp. NPDC000396. Lineage (NCBI taxonomy): Bacteria > Bacillati > Actinomycetota > Actinomycetes > Streptosporangiales > Streptosporangiaceae > Streptosporangium > Streptosporangium sp. NPDC000396. The sequence continues at coordinate 1,445 of NZ_JBIAZA010000026.1, read as the reverse complement.
CGGGCTCAAGCTCGTCCTGCACTGGGCGCACGGCATCTGGAGCGGAGTCCCGGAGATCCCCACTTTGGCCTCGCTCGGGGTCATCATCGGTGTCCTGGCGACCGTCACGATCACGAGCGTGCACGCCAACCACCGCGAGGCTCAGCGTCTCACCGGCTCGCGCTCGAACGGTTGACCTCGTCCGGTATCCCGCGGTTGCGGCTACTGGTGGGTTGACCCCGCTCTACTGCGTTGCCGAGATCCCAGGGCCGGGGGCTGGTAGGGACAGTTCCGGCCCTGCTCATGGCGTGAGCGGTTCGAGGCGGGCGCCGCTCAGCTCGGTGCGGGCAGCGAGCGCGCGGCCGTCGCACACCAGCGCCTGGTTCCCTTTGGCGTCGACCGGGCGGTGCGTGGTGGGCTCGGCGCACGGGGTGGCGTCGCGGGCCGTAGTCCCGGGTCCTGCCGCACCCCCGGGCGCGGCAGCTGGTGATGCCGTCGCTGCTGATGGGTGTTGCCGTGCTCGGGGCAGACACCCCACACCATCGTGCAGGAGCCCTCGGATCACCTTCCTGCACATGGTGATCGGCGAGATGGCGCCTAAGTCGTGGGCGATCGCGCACCGCGAACGCTCCGCCGCGCTTCCGGCGCTGCCGTTCCGGGGCTTCACCGTGGCCGTCCGGCCGCTGCTGAAGCTGCTCAACGGCATCAGCGACCTGCTGCTGCGGATGTTCCGCATCCGCCCGCGCACCGACGAGGCCAACCCACGTGCCCCCGAGCAGTTGCGCCATCTGGTGGCCGAATCCCGGCGCCTCAAGCTCATCGAAGCTGAGGAGCACGCGGTACTCAGCCAGGCGCTACGGGCTCCGGCCACCCCGATAGCGTCGTTGATCATACCGGCCGCCGAGATCGTCAGCGTCCCCGCCGCCGCGACGACCCAGCAGGTGACCGACGCGGCCACCGCCAGCGACCGGTCGGGGTCCATCTGCGCGACGCCTACCTCGCTGCCCGCCGCGGCACACCCGCCAGCGCCGAGACCCTTGCCTATCGAACCCCGACCCTAGCCGCCGACACCAACGTCGCCCAAGCCGTCTCCGCGCTGCGCGCCGCGCACAGCCAGCTGACCCTCGTCCAGCGCCCGGACGGCAGCCTGGCCGGGCTGATCAGCCTGGCCAGGCTGCTGGCTACCCTACTCGCCCCCGCCTGAGCTCCCGCTTGGCACTGCCAACCCTCGAAGATCGGGGGGCCAGCAGCGCGGCCTCCAACTCCCCCAGTTCGTCGACGATCTGGTCGGCAGGCGGGGCCGTGACGCAGGCAACATGGGGCAGCTTGGACCCAGCGGGGTCGCCGATGGCCTGCCCTGCAGCCCCCGCTCTAGTGCCGCATCAGGCAACGTTCGCCCCGTTGTGACGTGTCGTCTGGTTGCGGTACCGGGCGGCGCTGGGCGGTCAGAATGGTCCCGTGGCTGA
>NZ_JBIAZA010000025.1:0-140948 GCF_042898655.1 Streptosporangium sp. NPDC000396 | reverse complement strand
CTTTTTCTCGTCAAATCGATCCGTTCGGATCTATTTGATTTGATCTAGCCGGTCCGAGAGGAATTCGGACCACCCTGTCTCCAGGGCAACCCCTCTAACTTACTCCGCCGTTCGGTTCATGTCGAACCGAACCTCGCCGAGACATGATGATCTCATTGAGCGGATTTGATCAGAGGGGATCCTGAGTCCTCGGCGTCACCGCCGTCTCCCTCAGGCCTGGAGAACTTTATGGATACCGGTCTGCCTCGTCAAATCAGCGGCGTCGCCGCAGGAAACCCCGTTGCCCGGGAGGTCCGCCGAGCGCAGGCTTGATCGGTGTCGTCGATTCTTGAGGCCGTGGCACTGACGAAGAGGTCCGGCTCGGTGACCGCCGTCAAGGAAGTGACTCTCACCGTACGCGGAGGAGAGATCGTCGGGCTGCTCGGCCTGTTCGGCTGGGCACTGCGCTACGCCCGCGCGCACGGCAAGCTGTCACGCTTCGGCGAATAGCGCGAGCGGAACGAGTGACGAGCAAGGCGGGACCCGGTCAGCGGGGTACCTCGGCGGACATCGCCGCCACGATCACCCCGACCAGCCCTTCGACGACCTCTGCGCGATCCACCTCGGGGTGCTCCAGCCACCAGTCACCGGTGGCCTGCACCATGCCGACGAAGGCGTGTCCCAGCACCTGGGCTCGGACCGGGTCGGGAACCGCGGACTCCGTGGCGATCACCACGCCCAGTTCTTCACCGAGGCTGCGCACGATGGCGGTCATCTGGGAGTGGGTCCGGCTGTCCTCGGCACCGGCCCGGTGGAACAGGAAGCGGTAGAGGTTCAGGTTGGCGGCGATCATCTCGAGGTAGGCGGTGATCGCCGATCGGGCGCGACCGCGCAGGTCCGCCCTGTCCCGGTCGAACTCCGAGCGCAGCAGGCTGACCACGGTGCCGACATGCCTGTTGGCCAGGGCCTGGTAGAGCCCGCTCTTGTCGCCGAAGTGCCGGTAGAGGATGGGTTTGGTGATCCCGGCCTCGGCGGCGATCGAGGCCATCGACGCCTCCGGCCCTTCTCGCCGAATCACCCGGTCGGCGGCGTCCAGCAACGCGCGCCGCCTGTCCGGATCCCGTCCGCTCACCGCTGTTCCCCTCTCAGAGGGCAACAGCATAGGACTCGCCTCCCCCTGCGACTGGTCCTCCCCCGTCCTGCCCGGAAACCGGAAAAGGCCTGAACCCAAGGCACGGTTCCGGTAACTAATACATAGGGATATTTCCGTATATGTCGCGACCTCCCGGGCAGGGGACAGCTTCCGGGACGCGCCGTACAACAGAACACCAGTTGAGCAGGGGGCTCTCAATTGACGGGGAAAATACGCAGAGCGGGCAGGCGCGCGGCGCTGCAGGTTCTGGAGAAACTCAACAAGAGGCGGGCGCGTCATGCGCCCGCGCCCGACACCACAACGGTCCGGATTTTCCTGCAGCACGCCTACGGGATGGGTGGCACCATCCGGACCATGCTCAACCTCGCGGGCTACCTGGCGCGAGAGCGCGACGTGGAGATCGTCAGCGTGGTCCGCGCGGCGGAGGAACCCTTCTTCCCGATCCCGCCCGGGGTCCGGGTGTCGTTCCTGGACGACAGGACCGGACCCGGAAACTGGGTCAGCCGCCTGCTGTCACGCTTTCCCAGCCTTCTCATCCCGAAACAGGAGAACATCTACCACTCCGTCACGCTCTGGACCGACCTCTGCCTGATCCGCTTCCTGCGGTCCCTGCGCGGCGGTGTGATGATCTCCACCCGGCCGGGGTTCAACCTGGTCACCGCGCTGTTCGCGCCGCCAGACGTCATGACGATCGGCCAGGAGCACGTGGCCCTGGACGTCCACTCTCCCGAGATCGTGCGACTCATCAAGCGGCGGTACGGCAGGCTGGACGCCTTCGTCACCCTCACCAACGCCGACCTGGAGCACTACACCGAGACGCTGAAGGCCGACCCGCCGGGACGACTGCTGTGCATCCCCAACGCGGTTCCCTACCTGGCCGGTGACGTCTCGGCGCTGGAGGAGAAGAGCGTGATCGCCATCGGCAGGCTGGTGCGCGCCAAGGGCTTCGACCGTCTGGTCGAGGCGTGGGAACACGTCGCGGCGGCGCACCCGGACTGGGTGCTGCGCATTTACGGCGGGGGCACGGCGAAGGCCGAGAGCAGGCTCAGAACAATGATCGAGGACGCGGATCTGACGGGCAAGGTGCTGCTCATGGGCAGTTCTTCGGCGATCGGCACCGAGCTGGCCAAGTCGTCGATCTATGTCGTCAGCTCACGCTACGAGGGATTCGGCATGACGATCCTGGAGGCGATGAACAAGGGCGTGCCCGTGGTGAGCTTCGACTGCCCGCACGGCCCCCGGGAGATCATCACCCACGAGCACGACGGCCTGCTCGTGAGCTCCCAGAGGCCGCAGGCTCTGGCAGAAGCCGTCTGCCGCCTGATCGAGGATCGGGAACTGCGCGGCAGACTCGGTGCCAACGCCCTGCGCACGGCCACCCGTTACGACCTCGACGCCATCGGCGCCCGGTGGGACGCCCTGCTGGCCGATCTCGCCGGTACACCGAACCTCGCCACCGCGCCGGACGGGGTCGGCCGGTAGTTCAGGCCGGGGCCGGAGGAAATCCGGCCCCGGTGTCGTGGAAGGCTCCGGCGATCCCCGGAAACGGCCGAGGTACGGCTCCGGAAGGCCTGCCGCATCGGGCATTCACACCTACCGGACATGGCACCCTTCCCCGGTATAAGTCCGATAATCTGCCGGTCTCTCCAGGAGGTGGCAGGTGGCCGAAGCAGGTGCCGTGACGGTTCCGGGCTACGAGGTGTCCGGCATCCTCGGCCAAGGTGGTTTCGGAATCGTCTACCGGGCCAGGCAGCTGGCGGTGGACCGCGAGGTCGCGCTCAAGGTCGACAACCGGGTGCTGGTCTCCGAGCGGGACCGGCGCCGCTTCATGCGCGAGGTGACCTCGGCCGGAGCGCTCTCCGGGCACCCGCACGTCGCCCATGTATACGACGCCGGAGTGCTGCCCGACGGCCGGCCGTACATGGTGCTGGAGCTGTGCCCGGGCGGGTCGCTGCTGGACCGGATGCGGGCCGAGGGACGGCTGTCTCCCGCCGAGGTCGCCGACATCGGCATCCGCATCGCGGACGCGCTGTCGGCCGCGCACGCCGCCGGGGTGCTGCACCGCGACATCAAACCCGCCAACATTCTGATCAACCGGTACGGCAACGTGGTGCTGTCCGACTTCGGGCTGGCCACCATGCCCTCCCCGGGTGGCGAGGCCTCGGTGACCCGCGAGTCGCTCACCCCGGCCTATGCCCCGCCCGAGGCGTTCGAGCTGACCGAGCCCGCCCCGGCCGGGGACGTCTACTCCCTCGCCGCCACGCTCTACGCGCTGCTGTCAGGCCGTCCCCCGCGTTTCCCCGAGAGCGGCGTGGCCAACATCGCCACCATCATCGCCCTGCATCGTCTGCCGGTCCCGGACATTCCAGGCGTGCCAACAGAGCTCACCGCCGTGCTGCGGCAGGCCATGGCCACCGACCCGAGACAGCGCACACCCTCCGTCGCGGCGCTGCGGGACGCCCTCACCGACCTGCGCCTGGCCCGGAGCGCCCCGGCGCCCCGGCCGGTCGGCCCTCCGCCGGCCGCTCACCCCTCGCTCCCGCACGTCGCGACGCCCTCGGCCCCTCACCCGGCGACGCCCTCGCCCCTTCACAGCGCGGCGTCTCCCACCGGCGTGCCCTCGCCGTACGGCATGCCGCCGGGTCACTCCGCGGCGGGCAAGGAGCCGATGCACGCGCACATGACCTCGCCCGGTCTGCGGAGTTCGGCGAGGACGCAGTCCCCCGCGATCGTCGCCGCCTCCCACGGCACGTCGAACGCCCGGGTGTTCGTCGCGGTGGCCGCGGCTTTCGCGATCCTGCTGCTGGCCGGGCTGGGGCTGATGGTCCTCGAGAACCGCGCCCAGGACCCGGCCGCCGACCAGGGGTCCGGCACGACCACCTCCGGCGCGACCGAGGCCCGCGCCTCCGGCGGAGTCAGCGAGGTCCCCACGGTCACGGCCGCGTGCCCGGCCTCGGCGGTGCCCGGCGCGAAGGCCGCGTGCGTGAAGGACGCCGAGTGCTGGGGCGGTCTCGTCGTCATCTCGGGCGACGCGAAGGCCAAGCGGATCGGCTGCGAGGAGTCCCACTCCTGGGAGACCTTCGCGATCGCCCCCCTGCCGCTGGACGCGCTCACCTATGACTCGACGGCCCTGGAAAAACACCCGGTGGTCAGGAAAGTGTGCTCGTCGTCGGTGATGCTCGCCTCCCGATACGGCGACGCCCGCGCGATTTCCCCGGGCAAGTGGCGAACCACGGTCCTGCCGCCGTCGGAGGAGCAGTTCAACCGGGGCGTGCGGACCTACCGCTGTCTCGGCGGCGTCACCGGCGCCGAGGATCCAGGCACCTACTTTCGCCCCTGACCGGGCACGACGCATCGGAGGGGAGCGGCCGGGGCTTCCGCCGGGCCGATGTTTGCGCCCCACTTGTGAGCGCCTCGGGGCAAGGACTGACATTCTTGGACACGAAGGGGGTGTCACGAGATGACTCAGGCGAAAATCGGCGTGACCGGACTGGCTGTGATGGGGGCGAACCTCGCCCGGAACCTGGCCAGGCACGGACATGCTGTAGCCATACATAACCGGTCGCCTCACCGGACCAAGGCACTTGTCGAAGAGCACGGGCACGAGGGCGACTTCACCGCTTGTGAGACTCCGGAGGAGTTCGTCGCGGCGCTGGAGCGCCCTCGGCGCATCATCATCATGGTCAAGGCGGGCGCGCCGACCGACGCGGTGATCGAGGAGTTCGCTCCCCTGCTGGAGCCGGGCGACATGCTCGTGGACGGCGGGAACGCGCACTTCCTCGACACCCGCCGGCGAGAGGCGGCACTGCGCGAGCGGGGCATTCACTTCGTCGGCGCCGGGGTGTCCGGCGGTGAGGAGGGCGCGCTGCTCGGGCCGAGCATCATGCCCGGCGGCTCGAAGGAGTCCTACGAGGCGCTGGGGCCGCTGCTGGAGGACATCTCCGCCAAGGTGGACGGCGTCCCCTGCTGCGTGCACATCGGTCCCGACGGTGCCGGGCACTTCGTCAAGATGGTGCACAACGGCATCGAGTATGCCGACATGCAGCTCATCGCGGAGGCCTACGACCTGCTCAGACAGGGGCTCGGCCTGACCCCGGCGGAGCTCGCGGACGTCTTCGAGGAGTGGAACGAGGGCGAGCTGTCCTCCTACCTCATCGAGATCACCGCCGAGGTGCTCCGGCAGGTCGACGCCGCCACCGGCAGGCCGCTGGTGGACGTGATCGCCGACCGGGCCGAGCAGAAGGGCACCGGCCGCTGGACCGTGCAGATCGCGCTCGACCTCGGCGTCCCGGTGAGCGGAATCGCCGAGGCGGTGTTCGCCCGCTCGGTGTCCGGCCATGTAGAGCTGCGGCAGGCCGCGCGCGACCTGCCCGGCCCCTCGGGCGGGTCGGCCGGCGAGGGCTTCGTGGAGGACGTACGGCGGGCGCTGTACGCGTCGAAGATCATCGCCTACGCGCAGGGGTTCGACCAGATCCGTGCCGGGAGCACCGAATACGGCTGGGACGTCGACCCGGGCGCGCTGGCCACGATCTGGCGTGGCGGCTGCATCATCCGGGCCGTCTTCCTTGACCGCATCCGGGAGGCCTACGAGGAGGAGACCCCGTCGGTGACCCTGCTGACCGCCCCCCTCTTCGCCGAGGCGCTGAGCCTGGCCCAGGAGTCGTGGCGACGGGTGGTCGTGAAGGCGGTCGAGCTGGGCATCCCGACCCCGGGCTTCTCCAGCGCGCTGGCCTACTACGACTCCCTGCGGGCCGAGCGCCTTCCCGCGGCCCTGATCCAGGGTCAGCGGGACTTCTTCGGCGCCCACACCTACCAGCGGGTGGACCGGGAGGGTTCCTTCCACACCCTCTGGTCCGGTGACCGCTCGGAGGTCGAGGCCTGAGAACCCCCGCCGGCGGTGGCGGGCGCCGTCCAGGCGTCCGCCACCGCCGGCGCGCTGCCGCCGTCCCGCCCGCCGGAGATGGCCACCGGCCCGCCGGGTGGTCGCCTCTCAGCAGGCGGCATCCTGGGAGCCATGAGTTATCGCATATGTGTGGTCTGCATGGGAAACATCTGCCGCTCCCCCATGGCCGAGGTCGTGTTGAGGAAGACCCTCGCCGACCACGGGCTGGACGGTCTCGTCACGGTCGACAGCGCGGGGACCGGTGGCTGGCACCAGGGCGACCCGATGGACGAGCGGGCCGCCGCGATGCTGGCCGACCACGGTTACGACGGCTCCGCGCATCGGGCCAGGCAGTTCCTGCGGGACTGGTACGGCCAGGTCGACCTGGTGCTGGCCATGGACAGGGAGAACCTCCGCGCTCTGCGCCGCCTGGCCCCGGACGGCGCCGACGTGCGGTTGTTCCGTTCCTTCGATCCGGCCGCGCCGGAGGACGCCGAGGTGCCCGACCCCTACTACGGCGGCCGTGAGGATTTCGCCGACGTCCTGGAGATGGTCGAGGCCGCTTCCGAGGGGCTGGCCAAGCATCTGTCGGAGAAGCTGCGCTCCCCGGGCCTTTAGGGCGCCTACCGCTCTGGAGTGCGGGTGAAGGCGGCGCGGTAGGCGCTCGGGGTCAGGCCCGCCCGCCTGAGCAGGTGCTGGCGGAGGGAGTCGGGGGTGCCGAGACCGCTGCGCCTGGCAACCTGGTCGACCGGGAGCCCGGTGGTCTCCAGCAGCTCTCGGGCCCGGTCGACGCGCTGGTGGAGCAGCCACTGCAGCGGGCTGAGGCCGGTCTCCTCGCGGAACCGGCGGGTCAGGGTCCGCACGCTGGTGCGGGCGTGCGCGGCCAGGTCGGCGAGGGTGAGGGGGTCTTCCAGCCGCTCCAGTACCCAGGCCCGGGTGAGGGCCAGTGAGGTGCCGCGTTCCGGCGGCAGGGGTGAGGTGATGAACTGGGCCTGGCCGCCGGGCCGTACCGGGGCGACGACGGCCAGGCGGGCGACGGCGTTGGCCACCGCCGCGCCGTAGTCGGTGCGGATGATGTGCAGGCAGAGGTCGATGCCCGCAGCGAGCCCGGCCGAGGTAAGGATGGGGCCGTCCTCGACGTAGAGCACGTCGGGCCGGAGATTCACGGCTGGGAAGCGCCTGGCGAACTCCTCCGAGAGTGTCCAGTAGGTCGTCGCGTCGCGGCCGTCGAGCAGCCCGGCCTGGGCGAGGACGAACGCGCCGCTGCAGATCGACGCGACCCGCCGTCCCCGTGCCGCCGCACGGCGCAGCACCGACAACACGCGGGGATCGGTGTTCTCCCGCGAGTACGTTCCGGTGACCATCACGGTATCGGCGTCCTCCACGGCCTCCAGCCCGTGCCGGATCACGACCGCGAGCGGGGTGGAGGTGCGCACCTGCCCGGGGTCGGCCGTGCAGACGACCACTTCGTAACCGGGGGCGCCGTCCACCTTCACCTCGGCGAACACCAGCTCGGGAATGGACAGGTCGAAGGTCGTGACGGGCGGTACGGCGATGACGGCGATTCGATGCATGGCCAGAACCTCCGGATATATGGCATTCAGGCCTGTAGCCTACGCCCGGGAACGGTCAGCACAGTGGTGTCACCACCGATCTTTGGAGCACACCATGTCGTTTCACGTAGTCCTCGGCGCCGGTGCGACCGGAACCGCGACCGCCCGCCTGCTCGCCGACTCGGGAGAGCGGGTCCGCCAGATCACCCGGCGGGGCACCGGGGTCGAGCATCCCCTGGTGGAGCTCGTGGCCGCGGACGCGACCGACGCGGCCCGGCTGACCGAACTGGTCGAAGGGGCGAGCACCCTGATCAACTGCGCGGCCCCGCCGTACGACAGGTGGCCCGAGGAGTTTCCGCCGCTGGCCGCGGCGCTGCTCACGGCGGCTGGGCGCACCGGCGCCGGTTACGTGATGTTGGGCAACCACTACGGCTACGGGGCGGTGGACGGGCCGTTGACCGAGGATCTGCCGATGGCGCCCACGGCCGTGAAGGGACAGGTCCGGGCGAAGATGTGGACGGACGCGCTGACGAGCGGGGTGCGCGTCACCGAGGTACGCGCCAGCGACTTCGTCGGAGCCGGAGGAGAGTCACTGTTCAACCTCACGGTAACGCCGGCGCTGCTGTCCGGTGAGCCCGCACGCTACCCGGGTGATCTCGACGCGCCGCACAGCTGGTCCTTCGTCGGCGACGTGGCTCGCGCGCTTGTCGCGGTGAGCCGGGACGAGCGCGCGTGGGGACGCGCGTGGCACGTGCCCTCCGCCGCCACGATCTCTCCGCGCGAGCTGGCGGTACGGCTCGCCGAGGCGACCGGCGCCCCCGAGCCGGTGCTGGAACCCCTGTCGGCCGGGGAACTCGCCGCCGTCGGGGAGTCCGTGCCCGTCATGGCCGAGGTGATCGAGATGCTCTACCTGTTCGACCGGCCGTTCGTCGTGGACTCCTCGCTGACCGAGCAGACCTTCGACCTCAAGCCGACGCTGCTCGACGACGTGCTCGCCGGACACCTCCAATGATCGGGCGACCGGGTCTGGCGGGATGACCTGACCCGCGACACGGCGAAGAATGCCCCTTTCGCCCCATTATTTCCAGTTCATGATCCACGCTTAATGCTGGAATTCACTGGAATACAAGGGAGACTGGTGGAACTCCTGTTACGCTCCGTGCCGTGAGTGAATCACTGGACGCGCTGGAGCGGCGAATATCCGAGCTCCGCGCCGAGGTGCGGCGGGCGGTCAAGGCGAGGGACGGCTCGCTGGCCCGGTCGCTCCGGGGTGACCTGCGCCGGGCCGAAATGGCCTGGGACACGGCCGTCACCGCCGAGGAGCCGGCGCCGTCCCATGAACCCGAGGCCTCCCTTCTGCCCATCAGGGAGCAGGTTCACCAGGCGCTGGCCCTGCTGGGCGTGCCCACCGCGGTCAAGCTGATCGTGGCGGTGAACGACGCGCTCTTCTCCCGCACGCTGCGCGGCTCGCAGCTCACCAGCCTGCGCAGGGACGAGGAACGTTCGTTCCGCAGTGACCCCTACGCCCGGCCGTACTACCTGTGCGCCGCGCTGACCGACCGCCTCTCCCCCGCCCGGGGCCTGCTCGCCGACAGCACCTGGGCCCCCGAGCGGCGGGTGCTGGGACCGCTGAGCCCGCGCGTCGACTTCCTCGTCTCGACCATGCGCATCGCCGAGCACCTCACCCGGCTGGCCGAGCCGCCCCCGGGCGCGCTGCGGTTGCTGTCGCGGATGGCGCAGAACATCCCCGGCGCCGTCGAGGGCTTCATCCCCGCCGACCCGGCGGCCGTGATCCTCGCCGCCCAGGCGGAGCTGGAGGTGCACCGGGCCGCCGACGCCACGCAGCGGGCCGAGGTGGCGGCGCGGGCGAGCAGGCAACTACCGGACGTGGAGCGCCTGTTCGGCGTCGCCACGATGAGCACCTTGAGGGGAGCCTGTTGATGAACAGGCTGGACGAGCTGCGCGGGCCGGTGCCGTCCCGCGCACACGACGCCCGGGCCATCGCGGCGCTGGCCGCCAATCCCGGCTGCGCCCGCCGGGCGCTGATGGACGCCGCGGGGATCGACATGGACCGTACGGCCCGGCACCTCGGTTTCCCCGCCCCGTTCGGCCAGTCGCAGTTCGCGATCACCCGGGGAAACGCGTTCGAGACGCTGGTGAAGGAGAGCGGCTGCGCGGAGCTGCTGCGGCTCCTGCGCGAGCTGTTCGGGCTGCCCATCTCCCAGGTCGGCTACCAGGACGTGGAGAGCGTCGGCGCCCACCTGCGCCACTCCCACACCCGGGCGCTGATCGACCGGGCGGCGCGCGCGAGCGAGGACACGGCGGTCTTCTACGATCACCCCCTCCTCAGCCTGGAGATCGCCGGACACACCTCCTATCTGGAGCCCGACGTGGTGGCCTTCCAGCTCGGCGGCCGCTTCCACATCGTGGAGATCAAGTCGTTCGGAGTGATCGACGGCCAGGCCGAGCCGGAGAAGGTCGCCGCGGCGGCCAGGCAGGCGGCGGTCTACGTCCTGGCGCTGCGCACGCTGCTGGCCGACCTCGGGCACGACCCCGAGCGCGTGTCCCACGACGTGGTGCTCGTCTGCCCGGAGAACTTCGCCAACCGGCCGATCGCGACACTCATCGACGTCCGCAAGCAGCTGGCGGTGCTCAAACGGCAGCTCACCCGGATGACCAGGGTGGACCGCCTGCTCGAAGGCCTGCCGGACGGGATCACCTTCGACCTGGTCCCGGACGAGAACGGCGTGCCCACGCGCTCGGCCGACGAGCTCACCACAGCGCTGCACCAGGTGTCCGCACGCTACGCGCCCGACTGCCTGTCCACCTGCGACATGTGCATGTTCTGCCGTGACGAGGCCCGCGGCTGCGGTTTCACCGGCCTGCTCGGCCGCCAGGTCCGCGACCAGCTCGGCGGTGTCTCCAGCGTGGCCGAGGCGCTGGGCCTGGCCGAGGGCACCCTCGAACCCGCCGAGGGCCAGGAGGAGATCGCCGGCCTGCTCCGTCTGGCGGACCGCCTGCGCGAGGAGGCCCTGCGGTGAGCGAGCGAGCCCGTGAGCCCCGTGAGCGCGGCGGCGCGGCGTCCCCGGAGCCGGTGGAGGAGACTCCGTGAGCACTTTGACGGCGCTGGCGCAGCTGCGCGCCATCAGGGACGGGGCCGCGCAGCGGATCACCACGGTCCGGCACTGTCACGTCGCCCCGCGTCCGCTGGTCTTCATCCCGCTCAGGCTCGCCGGCGAGGCCGCCGCGCCGCTGGCGGCCATGGTGGGCACCGATCCCGGCCATCCCCGCCTGCTCGTGGTCCCCCAGCCGCGCAACCGGGACCTGCGTTTCTCCTTCGCCGCCGACCTGGCCGAGGTGTTCCTGCCGTACATCGAAGGGTTCGGCAAGACCACCGAGACGATCGAGAAGAAAGGCGGCGAGCCGTACGAACGATGCCTGGACGCCCCGCAGATCGTCGTGCCGAACCTGCCCGCGATCGCCTTCATCGGCCTGCTGGGCCGCTCCACCCGGTTCCGCCGGGCCGACGGGCCCTATCCGGTGCATCCGTCGGTGCCGCTGCTCGGCCGGTGGCTGACCTATTTCGCCGACCGGTCCCAGCAGCCGGGCTCATGCCTGCTGCTCGCGGCGACCGAGGCCTTGGGCACGCACTGGGCGACCGGGCAGAGCAGCCTGGAGAACGCCAACCTGGCGGCGCTGCTCGGGTGGATCGACCCGCCCGCGGGGATGACCGGTCGTCAGGCCGCCCATGAGGCCGAAGACCCGCTGCTGTGGCCCCCGGCCGGCCCCGCCACCGACCCGGGATTCGACAACGAGGTGCTCGGCCCCGCCATACGGGCCTACGAGGAGGCCCCGACCGACCGCGCCGTGGAACGCATCACCCAGGCGCTGCGGACCCAGCTCGAACCCACCTGGCGGCTGATGTGGCGGGCGATCGACCTGCTGCGCGCCCTGCCCGAGGGAACCAGGGTGAAGGACCGGTGGGACACCGACCGGGGGTCGTTCACCCGGTTCGTCGAGCGGATCGCCGAGGGCGGGCCGCCACAGGCGCGCCGGGACGGCGCGGTCGGCGCCGCCGCGCGGCTGGCGGGGCTGGAGCGGGCCCGGGCGAGCTACGACGTGCAACGCGCCTACGACGACCCGCTGATCATGGCCGAATACCGGCTGACCGGCGAGGCGTTCGCCGGGACGGTGACGGCCGCGGATCCGGAGCACACCGAGGGCGAGGGCCGCTCGCGCAAGCTGCGACCGCTGATCACGGTCCAGACCGACGATCCCGTACGGCTGGCACCGGGAGTGACCGTCGGCAGCCCGGACCGGCGGGGCCACGCCGCCGAAATCGTCGAGATCACGGACGGCGAGGTCGTCCTGAAGATCACCAAGGGGATGGGCCGGGGAAAGACGCCCGCGCCGGGCGCGGTGCCCGAGCCGGGTGAGCGGGTCTGCTACACCGCGCTGACCGACGACTTCCAGTCCTCGGCGGCGCTCCCCGACCCCGAGCAGACGCCGTGGACCCACGGCGGGCCGCCTGAGGAATACGTGCCCGACGACGATGACGCCCAGGAGGAATGGTCGTGAGCGTTCAGCAGGGAACCCCGGCATGACGCCCCAGCAGGAGGCGGCGGCCGTCGTCGACGCGGTGCTGGCCGACCTGCCCCGCAACCGGGGCGTGGTGGTGGACTCACCTCCCGGCGCGGGCAAGTCCACCCTGGTGGTCAAGGCGGCCGGGCACATCGCCGAGACCGGCGAGCCGTTGATGATCGTCGCGCAGACCAACGAGCAGGTCGACGACCTGGTGGAGCGGCTCGCGACCGAGCGTCCGGACCTCACGATCGGCCGGCTGTCGGCCGGCGGCTACATCACGCCCGGCCGTATCCTCGCCCACCCCAACGTCTCGGTGGCGGGCAAGCTGCCCGACCTCGGCGACCCTGCCGTGGTGATCGCCACGGCCGACAAGTGGGCCTGGGTCGGCGACCGCACCTGGCCGTGGGCGATCGTGGACGAGGCCTACCAGATGCGCTCGGACAAGCTGTTGCGCATCGCCTCGCTGTTCGAGCGGTCCCTGTTCGTGGGCGACCCGGGCCAGCTCGACCCGTTTTCCATCGTGGACGGCGACCGCTGGGCGGGCCTGTCGTGGGACCCGGTGCAGAGCGCGGTCTCGGTGCTGCTGCGGCACAACCCCGACCTGCCGGTGCACCGGCTACCCGTCTCGTGGCGGCTGCCCGCCTCGGCGGCGCCGGTGGTCTCCGAGGCGTTCTACCCGTTCACCGGGTTCCGGGCCGGGACGGATCACTCCGACCGGTCGCTGGAGCTGACCGTGAACGGCATGCGCACCTCCTATGACCGGGCGCTGGAGGAGGCGGCCGCGTCAGGCTGGGCGCTGTACGAGCTGCCGAGCCGCCACGCCGTACGGACGGACGCGGAGGCCGTACAGGCGGTGGCGGTGCTGGCGGTGCGGCTGCTGCAGCGGGGGCCGGTCGCGCACTCCGAGCGCGGCAGCCACCGCGTCACCGCCGACCGGATCGCCATCGGCGCCGCGCACCGCGATCAGGTGGCCGCGATCCGCGCCGCCGGGGTGCCGGAGGAGATCACGGTGGACACCGCCAACCGCCTCCAGGGGCGGGAGTACGACGTGACGGTCGTGCTCCACCCCCTCTCCGGCCGCCGCGACGCCACCGCGTTCCACCTGGAGTCCGGGCGGCTGTGCGTGCTCACCTCCCGGCACCGGCACGCTTGCGTCGTGGTCGCCAGGGCGGGCATTCCCGAGCTGCTGGACGCCCACCCGTCGGCCGAGCCGGTCCAGCTCGGCGTGCCGGTGAAGTTCCCCGACGGCTGGGAGGCCAACCAGGCCGTGCTCGCCCACCTCTCCAAGCATCGGGTAACCCCGGCCACCTGACGGCGAGCCGCCGGCTCGTGGATCGGCACGTCGCCGGTCGCCCTCGGCGCTTCACTCGCCGGGAGCCTTGGTCCGTCGTGGTCGAGCCGGTGTTGACGGGTCCGTGCCGTTCAGAGCGGTCAGGAAACGTGTGAGAAGTGGGCCGGTGTCATCGGCCCGCCAGACGAGATGCAGCGTGGCGGCGGTGCCCGCGAGCCGTCGGGGCGTCACGCCCTCCCGGTGGAGCACCCGGTAGGAGTCGGCCATGACAGCCGCTCCGAATCCCGCCGCGACCAGGGCGAGGATCGTCTGCACGCTTCGCCCTCGCGCGGCGATCCGCGGCACGATTCCGGCGCGGTGGCACAGCGCGATGATCTCATCGTGGGCGTGGGGCGAGGATTCCCTCGGCCACAGCACCAATGGGATCTCACCGAGTATCGAAACCGGTGCCGCCTCTCGAGTCGCGGCGAGCGCGTGAGCGGCGGGCAGGAAGAGGGTGAGTGGTTCCCGTGCCCAGACCCGGGTGGCGAGCCGGGCGTCGCGTACCGGCAGCCGCTGCACAGCCACGTCGAGGCTGCCGTTCAGGACGCCCGCAGACATCTCGGCGTCGTCGAACAGTTCCACCAAGCGTAGGTCGACGTCGGGTAGTTGCACCCGGAGGCGCCCGAGGGCCTCGCCCAGCGCCCCGTTGATGCCCGATCCGGCGAACGCGACCGTCAGTCGTCCGGTCTTGCCCTGTGCTGCCAGCCGTACATCGTCGAGTGCGGCTTCGGCTTCGGCCAGCATGTTCACGGCCCGCCGTAGCAGCGCCTCACCGGCCGCGGTGGGAACGAGTCCGCGGCCCGCGCGGGCGAACAGTTCGACGCCCAGCCGTCGTTCCAGCTCGCGCAGTTGCCTGCTCAGAGTCGGTTGGGTCAGATGCAGTCGGCGGGCGGCGCCGCTGATCGATCCCTCTTCTGCGATCACGATCACATAGCCGAGCAGTCGCAGATCCATCCATACCTCCAAGGCATGGCAGCTATACCAGTCAATGCCTCAGGGTATGGCCCGGCGGTTTCCTCAGTGAAGATGGAACCG
Source organism: Streptosporangium sp. NPDC000396 (assembly GCF_042898655.1). Lineage (NCBI taxonomy): Bacteria > Bacillati > Actinomycetota > Actinomycetes > Streptosporangiales > Streptosporangiaceae > Streptosporangium > Streptosporangium sp. NPDC000396. Next base: position 126,429 of record NZ_JBIAZA010000025.1, on the reverse strand, counting down.
TCCACATTCCCGGAACGCTGGAGCAGTCGTGAAGCACCTTGGCATTCTCGCCCACAGCACGGGAGGGGCCGCGCTGTGCTTCCTCGCCTTCTGTGAGGAGGGGTTCCACCGGCACGGCCGCAACGAGCATCCCGATGTGACCCTGGACTACATCGCCTTCGGGTACAGCATGCCCGCGTGGGAGGCGGGGGATCACGCCTCGATCCGAACCACCCTGGCGACAAGTGTGCAGCGGCTCGCCCAGGCGGGCGCGGATTTCTTCGCCTGTCCGGACAACACCGCTCACATGGCCCTTGAAGTGCCGGGACCGGACCTTGCGCTTCCGGGCCTGCACATCGCCGAGGTGGTCGCGGACCAGGCCGCCGCCGACGGCCGCACGCGCGTCGGCGTATTGGGCACCAAATACACCATGGACGGCCCGCTGTACCCGCATGCGCTGGCCGCACGCGGGATCGCCGCAGAGCTGCCAGACGCCGACGACCGCCACGTCATCAACGAGATCATTTTCAAGGAACTGGTGAACGGCGTGGTCACCGAGGCCTCGCGTCAAAAGTACGTCCGCGTCATCGAGCGGCTGGCGGCACAGGGCTGCGATGCGGTCGCCCTGGTGTGCACCGAGATCCCACTGCTGGTGACACCTGAGGTCTCTCCGCTGCCCACGCTGGATTCGACCCGCCTGCTGGCCCGTGCCGCCTATGACGTCGCCGTCGGTGACCGGGCCATGCCCACCTGGCACGGTGGCCCCCTGTAGGCGCGCGACGGGTGAAAAGCGATGCGGGTCCCGAGTAAGGAAAAGGAAAGGAGCACACGATGCCGCATCCCGAACAGCGCCTGGCGGAGGCGGGGTGGGCGTTGCCGGAGGCTGTACCGCCGGTCGCCACCTACGTGCCGGCGGTGCGCAGCGGTGGTCATGTCTATACGTCTGGCCAAGTGCCGCTGCGTGCGGGACGGCTCATCGCAGTCGGCCGGCTCGGCGACACGGTGAGCGTGGAAGAAGGATACGAGTGCGCGCGCCAGTGCGCGCTGAACTCGCTGGCCGCGCTGAAGGCGGAGATCGGTGACCTGTCGGCCGTGGCGCGCGTGGTCAAGGCCCTGGTGTTCGTCTCGTCGACGACCGATTTCACCCAGCAACCACAGGTCGGTGACGGCGCGTCGGATCTGCTCTGCGCGCTCTTCGGTGACGCGGGGCGACACGCCCGCTCCGCGGTCGGAGTGTCGGCGCTGCCGTTGAACGCGCCCGTCGAACTCGAAGTCGTATTCGAGATCCGCTGACCGGCACTCAGGTGCCGCCATTGTCGCGAAGACCTTGGGAACCCCGGTCGCCGGTATGCGGAAAAGGGGAACTCGATTCAGCCACAAGGAGGTCATGCATGGCTCCAAGAATCCCAGCGGCGATCGTCGGTTCGGGAAACATCGGAACGGACCTGCTCTACAAACTTCGCCGGTCCGAACTCGTCGATCCACGTTTCATGATCGGCATCGACCCTGACAGCGAGGGCTTGCGGCGAGCGAAAGACCTCGGTCTCGAGGTGTCCGCGGAGGGCGTCGACTGGCTACTCGGCCGATCGGATCCGCCCGTGCTGGTGTTCGAGGCGACATCGGCGAAAGTGCACGCCGAAACCGCACCGCGCTACGCGAAGGCGGGAATCACGGCGATCGACCTCACGCCCGCCTCGGTCGGACCCTATGTCGTTCCGGCGGTCAATCTCGACCAGCACCTGGATGCGCCGAACCTGAACATGGTGAGCTGCGCCGGACAGGCCACGATCCCCCTCCTGTACGCGATCAACCAAGTCGCGGACGCCTCCTACGGCGAGATCGTCGCCACCATCGCGAGCGCCAGTGCGGGCCCGGGTACCCGGCAGAATCTGAGCGAGTTCAGTGAGAAGACCGGCCGGGCTCTGACTGCGGTCGCCGGTGTCGACGAAGCCAAGGCGATTTCAGTGATCAACCCGGCCGAGCCACCAATGATCATGCGCGACACCGTATACGCGCGCGTGCGGCGACGTGATACCGACAAGATCGATCGTTCCGTCCGGGACATGGTCGCGAAAGTACAGCAGTACGTGCCGGGTTATCGGCTGCGCTTACTGGAGGTGGACGGTGACCTGGTCACCGTCATGGTGGAAGTCCAGGGCTCCGGTGACTTTCTCCCGGCGTACGCGGGCAACCTCGACATCATCACCGCCGCCGCGGTCGCCGTCGCCGAGCGAATCGCGGCCAAGACATCAGGAGCCGCCCGATGATCACCCTCGTCGACACCAGTCTGCGTGACGGGATGAGCAGCGTCTCGCACAAGTTCACAACGGGCCAGGTCGCTGCGGTGGCGAGGGGCCTCGACAGGGCAGGCATCCGGGTCATCGAGGTCGCCCACGGCATCGGGATCGGCGCCTCATCGATCCAGTACGGGTTCGCCGCCGCCACGGACGCCGAATATGTGCGCGCCGCCGTCGAAGCGGTGGGCGCCGCAGACATCGCCGTGCTCTACGTACCGGGGATCTCAACGCTCACGGCCCTCGACGCCGTCCGTGAAGCGGGTGCGAACACGGTCCGGGTGGCCACGCACTGCACCGAGGCCGACTGCGCCGAGCAACCGATCCGGCACGCTCGCGACCACGGTATGCGGGTGATGAGCTTCCTGATGATGAGCCACAAGCTGGAACCGGCGGCGCTGGCCGAGCAGGCCGCGAAGCTGGACTCCTACGGCGCGCAAGTGATCTACGTGGTCGACTCCGCCGGGGCGCTCGTACCCAGCGCGGCCGGAGCCCGTGTCGCCGCGCTGCGCGAGGCCGTCCGTGCCGACATCGGGTTCCACGCGCACAACAACTTGGGGGTGGGCGTCGGCAACGCGCTCGCCGCGGTCGAGAGCGGCGCGACCTACATCGACGGGTCGCTGCGCGGGCTGGGCGCAGGTGCCGGTAACGCCCAGACGGAGGTGCTGGCAGCCGCGATGGAACGAGCCGGTCATGACCTGGAAGTCGACATCTTCTCACTGATCGACGTCGCCGAGCGCACCATCGCACCCTTGATGACCGAGCCCCAGATCGTCGACGAGGCCGCACTCACGCTCGGCTACGCCGGTCTTTACTCGACGTTCTTCCACCCGGCGAAGCGTGCCGCGAACAAATACGGCGTGCCCGTGCGTGAGATTCTTCTCGAGTTGGGGCGGCGCAACGTCATCGGCGGCCAGGAAGACATGATCGTCGACGTCGCGGCGGAGCTTTCGAAGCACATGCGAAGCAGGTGAGCGGGGTCCGTACTCATCGCCAGAGCATTGATCACACAGCCCGCAGAAGAGGCAAAGGCCAGACATGAAGCCTGCTGAAGTGCGAAAAGCGGCCGCCGCACTACTCGGTGCCTACAAAACAGGAACGCCCATTCCGCCGTTGAGCGAAATTTATACCGACGCGACGATCGCCGATGCCTACCGGATCCAACAAGAGCAGGTGCGTTCCTGGACCGAGGCCGGAGACGTGGTTCGCGGTCACAAGATCGGCTTGGTCTCAGTCGCGATCCAGCGGCAGATGGGTGTCTACGAGCCGGACTACGGCCATCTGACAGCAAGGATGTTTCACTTGGAACACCAGCCGATCTCCGCACAGTCGTTCATCCAGCCACAAATCGAGCCAGAGATCGCATTTGTGCTCAAGTCTCCCCTCCAGGGGCCCGGAGTGACGGTCGCCGACGCGGCACAGGCGGTGGAGTTCATGCAGCCGGCGCTCGAGATCGTCGACTCCCGGATTCAGGACTGGAGGATCTCGATCGTCGACACGATCGCCGACAACGCCTCATCCGGCGGGGTGATTCTCGGTGGCACGCCGATCAGCCCGGCCGATGTGGACCCACGGTCGATCAGCTGTGCCATGGTCAAGAACGGCACGCTCGCCGAAACGGGAACCGGCGCCGCGGTTCTCGGGAACCCGTTCACCTCTCTGGCGTGGCTGGCGAACGCGATAGGTTCGCTGGGAGCGTCCCTCAAGCCAGGACATGTGGTGCTGTCCGGCTCCATCACCAGAGCCATCCCGATCGCGCCCGGCGACAGCGTCACGGCTGACTTCGCCGGAATGGGCAGCGTGACGGCGGTGCTGTCCGGCGGGAGCCAGGAGTAACGGCCGTCCCCGCCATGGGCGGTACACCTAGCCCTTGATCGCGCCCTCTTCCACTCCCTTGAAGAAGAATCGCTGGAGCACCGCGAAGACGACCACGATCGGAAGGAAGGCGATCATGGTGCCGGCCGCGATGAGCCGGGGATTGGCGCTGAAGGTGCCGTTGAGGTACTGCAGGCCGACGGTGAGGGTGTACTTGTCCGGGTCGGTGAGCACGATGAGCGGCCACAGGAAGTCGTCCCACGCACCGATGAACGCGAAGATCACGATCACGCTGAGCATGCCCCGCACGTTCGGCAGGCCGATGTGGCGGAACCGCTGCCAGGCGTTCGCCCCGTCCACGGTCGCCGCGGCGTCGAGTTCCGGGGGGATCGCCCGGAACGCGGTGTACATGAGCAGCACGTTGAGCATCCCGATGGCGCCCGGCAAGGCGACACCGACGAGGGTGTCGGCGAAGCCGAGGCTCCGCACGGTGACGTACTGGGAGACGATCGTGACCTCGCCGGGCAGCACCAGCGTGGCCAGGAACAGCCCGAGCAGCAGCTTGCCCCCTCGGAAACGCAGTTTGGCCATCGCGTACCCGGCGAGGGTGGCGCCGACGGCGTTGCCCACGACGACGATGGCGGCGACGACCAGCGAGTTACGGGCGTAGGACCAGACCGGGATGGTCTCGGCCACCTTGGTGTAGTTCTCCAGCGTGGGACTGCTCGGGATGAAGCTGGGCGTCTGGGTGTAGATGTCCTCGTCCATCCCCTTGAGCGAGGTGGAGAGCTGCCACAGGAACGGGCTGATGGTCACCAGCAGCACCAGCAGGAGCAGAGCGTAGCGGACGGCCTTCTCCGCGGGCGAGGTGGTGGTGAACCCGCCGGCACGGCGCGGCATGGATCACGTCTCCTTCCGGTTGAGCCGAAGCAGCAGGAGCATCGGGCCGATGGTGAGAACGAACAGCAGGAGGCTGAGCGCGGAGGCGTACCCGAGGTGCCCGGTGAAGCCACGGCTGTACATCTGGATGAGCATCACCACCGACATGTCCCGGCCGCCGGGACCGCCGGTCCCGTTGGACAGCACGTACAGCTCCGAGAAGACGCGCAGCGCCGAGACGGAGATCAGCACCGAGGTGAGCATCATGGTGGTGCGCACGCCCGGCACGGTGACGGAGAAGAACCGCCGTACCGGTCCCGCGCCGTCCACGGCGGCGGCCTCGTGCAGCTCGCGCCGGACGTTTCCGAGCGCGGACAGGTAGATGACCATGTAGTAGCCGAGGCCCTTCCAGATGGTCAGGCTGATCGCGCTGAACAGCAGCAGCCAGCGGTCGGTGAGGAACGGCAGCGGCTCGGCGATGATCGCAAGGCGCTGCGCCAGCCCGTTGACCAGGCCCCGCTCGTCCAGCACCCAGCTCCAGACCAGCGCGACCACCACCGCCGAGGCGATGACGGGGGTGTAGAAGGCGGTGCGGAAGAAGGTGATGCCCGGCAGTTTCTTCTCCACCAGTACGGCGAGCAGCAGCGGCAGCATGGTGAGCACGGGCAGGCAGACCAGCATGAAGATGACGCTGTTCAGCAGCGCGTCGGCGAGCTGGTCGTCGTCGAGCGCGCGGGCGAAGTTGTCCAGGCCGACGAAGTGGCCGCCGCCGAGCGGCTTGGCGTTGGTGAACGCCAGGATCACCGTGTTGATCGACGGCCATATGTTGAACACCAGGAGCCAGACGATCGCGAGCGCCGCGAGCAGCCACGGCGTGAACCAGCGCTGGTAGGTCATGACGTTGTCCTCCAGGCGGGGCGGGAGCCGCTTCGACGCGGCCTCCGCCCCGCGCGATGTCCGGTCAGCGGCTGAGCAGCTCGTTGCACTTGGCCACGGCGGCGTCGAGTGCCTTCTGGGAGGTCGTCTCCCCGCTGATGGCCAGCGCGATCTGCTGGTTGATGAAGTCGTTCATCGCCTCGTTCACCTCGACCGGCTGCAGCATCTTGGCCTTGGCCAGCGAGTTGAACGCGATGACCTTGGCGTCACCGGCGTTGCCGCCGTCGCTCTGGCTGAAGAACGGGTCGGCGGACGACGCCTTGGTGCTGGGGAAGATGCTGGTCAGGTGGGCGAAGGCCGCCTGGTTCTCGGCGTTGGTCACCCAGCGCGCCAGGGCGATCGCGGCGGGCAGGTTCTTGCTCTTCTGCGAGACGGACAGGCCCTGCACGTACAGCGGCGGAACGCCCATCGCCTCCGACGGCACGACCTTCGGGGCCAGTGAGGGGTTGTCGACCGCGAGGCCGGTGATGTGGTTGGCACCGGCGGTCGTCCAGGCGACCTTGCCCTCGCCGAACAGCTTCGCGTTGCCCGCGTAGGTGTCGGTCAGGACGTCCTTGGGCAGCAGCCCCTCCTTGAAGGCGTCACGATACTTGTCCAGCAGCGCCGCCGCCTCCGGGGTGTTGAACGTGAAGCTCTTCCCGTCGTCGGACATGATCTTCACACCGATCTTGGTCAGGTCGCCGAGCGAGGGCTTGCGGCTCATCAGGTAGACCTTGCCGCCGGACTTCTCCTTCATCACCCGCGCCTGGGCGACCAGCTCGTCGAAGCCGGCCGGGAGCTTCTTGGGGTCCAGGCCGTTCTTGGTGAGCAGCTCGGAGTTCCAGTAGTTGACGTCGGTGTTGAGATACCACGGGTAGCCGTACACACCGGACAGGCCCGCGAACCGATAGGCCTCGACGCCGCCGGTGACGTACTCCTCGCCCAGCTTGGGGTCGGCCTTGACCACGTCGAGCAGCATCCCCTGTTTGGCGAGCGGAAGCGCGAAGTCGGGGGGCAGGTTCGTCACGTCCGGCAGGGTGCCGCCGGCCGCCTGGCTCAGCACCTTCTCCGAGTAGCCGTCGCCGGGCTGGTCGAGCCATTCCACGTCGACGCCCGGGTGCTGCTTCTCGAAGGCGTCGATGACTCCCTGGACGTAGTCGGTGAACTTCGGCTTCAGGGCCCAGGTCTGCAACGTGACCTTGCCCTTCACCTCGCCGGTGACGCTGCCGGCGGTCTGCTGCGGGGTCTCGTCCCCGCCGAGCCCGCAGCCTGTGAGCGCCAGCCCGGTGATCGCGGCCGTGGCCAACCCTGCCCAGAACCTTCGCATCGTGCGTCTCCTACCGTTGGCTGATCGATTGAGTGCGTGCGCCGACCGCCTGGCCGCCCCCTGGGGTGTCCCGCGGATCCCTGTCCCGCCGCGCGGCGCCATCCGGACCGCCGCTCGTGACGGACGGGATCACGAGACATCCCTAGACAGACTGGTTGCTAAACCGCTCTAGTGGACGGGACTATCCACCGGGCTAGACTTCGATGTCAAGAGCCGGGGGGAAAGACACCGCGCTCGGTCACCGCCGGTGCCGGTCGCCGTTTTCCGGAAATCCGCTCCGCTCGCACATGGGGACAGGGCACATTTGGCGCGGGTGGCCACGCTTCCGGCTCACCGCCATGACGTGCACGGACAGGGAGAGGAGTCGCTGCGGTGGGGCGACCGACGATCGACGACATCGCCAGCAGGGTCGGGGTGTCCAAGGGCGCGGTGTCGTTCGCGCTCAACGGGCGCCCGGGCGTGAGCGAGGCGACGCGGGCCCGCATTCTCGAGGTGGCCCGGGAGATGAACTGGCGCCCGCACACCGCGGCCAGGGCCCTCAGCGGCGCCAGGGCCGAAGCGGCCGGGCTGGTCATCGCCAGGCCCGCGCGCACCATCGGCGTGGAGCCGTTCTTCGCCCAGCTCCTGTCGGGCCTGCAGGCCGGGCTGTCGGCCCGGGCGGTCGCCCTGCACCTGCTGGTCGTGGAGGACGCCGAGGCCGAGATAGAGGTCTACCGGCGCTGGGCCTCCGAGCACCGGGTCGACGGGTTCATCCTGGTCGACCCGCAGGTGCGCGACCCGCGCATCGAGGCCCTGGAGGAGCTGGAGGTGCCCTCCGTGGTCCTCGGCGGGCCCGGCAAGTACGGCTCGCTGGCCAACGTGTGGGCCGACGACCGGGAGGCCATGCTGTCGATCACCGACTATCTCACCGCGCTCGGCCACACGCGGATCGGGCACGTCGCCGGGCTGCCCGCGTTCCGGCACACCCAGCGGCGCATCCGCGCGCTCCGCGACTCCGCCCGCCGCCTCGGGCTGGAGACGACCTCCGTGCCGACCGACTTCAGCGACGCCGAGGGCGCCGCCGCCACCCGTGCTCTGCTGTCACGTCCCGACCGGCCGAGCGCGATCGTCTACGACAGCGACGTGATGGCCGTGGCCGGGCTCGGGGTGGCCGGTGAGATGGGCGTGGCGGTGCCCGGCGAGCTGTCGATCGTCGCCTTCGACGACTCGGTGCTCACCCGGATCGTGCATCCGGCGCTCACCGCGCTGTCGCGTGACACCTTCGCGCTGGGCGAGCAGGTCGCCGAGGCACTGCTGGAGACCATCGCCGACCCCGGCAACCCGTGCACGGTCAAGACCCCCACCCCCCGGCTGGTCGTGAGGGAGAGCACGGCGCCCGCCTCTCTTGGCAAGAGCAACTAAAGCGGTTTAGGCTGCGGGCGAGCTCGGGGTCCCACCCGCCCCGAGGCCGTCTTCGTCGCCGGAGGACATGTGACCGCGCACCATCCACGCTCCGCCTCACTCCGCTTCGGTGCGAACTACGTGCCGTCGGCCGGCTGGTTCTACAGCTGGCTGGACTTCTCGTCCGACGCGGCCCGGCGCGACTTCGCCGACCTGGCCGGGGCCGGGCTGGACCACGTGCGCGTGTTCCCGATCTGGCCGTGGATCCAGCCCAACCGCACGCTGATCCGCGAGCGAGGCATCGAGAACCTGCTCGCCCTCATCGACGCGGCCGCCGAGTTCGGCCTGTCCGTCGCCGTCGACCTGCTGCAGGGGCATCTGTCCAGCTTCGACTTCCTGCCCTCCTGGGTGCTCACCTGGCACCGGCGCAGCCTGTTCACCGACCCGGCCGTGCGTGAGGGGATCGCCGAATACGTCAGCCGGCTCACCCACGCGGTGGCGACCCGGGACAACGTGTTCGCGGTGACCCTCGGCAACGAGGTCAACAACCTGTGGCCGGACAGCCCGACCACCCCCGAGGCGTCCACGCGGTGGGCCGCGGAGCTGATCGACGTGGCCCGCGCCGCCGCACCGCGCCTTCTGGTCCTGCACTCGTTGTACGACGCCGCCTGGTACGACCCCGCCCACCCGTTCCACCCGGCCGACGCCGCCGGCCTGGGCGACCTGACCACGGTCCATTCCTGGGTGTTCAACGGCGTGTCCGCCATCGACGGCCCTCTCGGACCCGCCACCACCACGCACGCCGACTATCTCGTCGAGCTGGCCGCGGCCGCCGCCGCCGACCCGGAGAGGCCGGTCTGGCTGCAGGAGGTCGGCGCGCCCCGCCCCGACATCGAGGTCGGCGACGCCGCGCCGTTCACCCGCCGCATGCTCGACACGGTCGCCCAGAACCCCGCCCTGTGGGGGGTCACCTGGTGGTGCTCCCACGACCTCGACCGCGGCCTGGCCGACTTCCCCGAGCGGGAGTACGACCTCGGCCTGTTCACCGTGGAGCACGAGGCCAAGCCCGCCGCCAAGGAACTCGCGGCCTTCATCGGCGAGCAGCGGGCCGGCCGTACCGTGCCCGCCTCCCGGCCCGCGCTGGTGTGCGACGTGGACCCGGGCACCCAGCCCGAGCGCAGGGCCGAACTCGCGCCCGGCGGCGCCTTTCACGCCGAGTGGGTACGGCTGCGCCAGACCGGGCCGCTCGCCATCGTCACCGCCGCCCGCGCGGCGGACCCGGGCCACCTCGCGGCCCGCGGCATCGACACCCTGCTGAAGCCGGTCTGATCTCGCTGCCTGCCCACCCCCCGACGGGAAGGAGACCCGATGCGACGTCCGATGACCCTGCTGTTACCCGCGCTGCTGTCCGTCCTGACAGCCGCGCTGGGCACGACGCTGAACGCCGTGCCCGCCGGCGCGGACAGCACACCCCCCTCAGCCTCCCCCTCAACCTCACCTCCCTCAACCTCACCTCCCTCGGCGGCGCCCACCGGCGCGGACGGCGCGCCCCGCAAGGCCGCGCCCGCGGGCGGCCAGCCGTACGCCTCCTACTGGCATCCCGCCACCATCCTGAACTGGAACCCCGCCACCGACCCGGATGCCCGGTTCAACCGCTCCCGCGTGCCTCTGCGGCCGCGCGCCTCGGATCCGGCGCTCAAGGCCAACGCCAACGCCCGCGCGGGCGAGGGCCGCATCGCGTCGCTGGTGTCGTTCGGGCCGACGTCGAACAACCCGTCCCAGGGGGCCCTCGACCCGAACTACTACGCCTTCGGCTACTGGCAGTACGTCGACACGCTCGTGTTCTGGGGCGGCTCGGCGAGCGAGGGACTGATCCTGGCACCGAACGCGACCGTCATCGACGCCGCGCACCGCAACGGCGTCAAGGTGTTCGGGACGGTGTTCTTCCCGCCGACGGCCTACGGCGGCCAGATCCAGTGGGTCCGCGACTTCGTCCAGAAGACCGGCTCCACCTACCCGGTGGCGGACAAGCTGGCGGAGGTCGCGGAGTACTACGGTTTCGACGGCTGGTTCATCAACCAGGAGACCGCGGGCGGCGACACCGCGATGGCCACCGAGATGCGCCAGCTCATCAAGTACGCCCGGGCCAAGAAGCCGGTCGAGTTCATGTGGTACGACGCCATGACCGAATCCGGCTCGATCTCCTGGCAGAACGCGCTCACCTCGGCCAACGATGCCTTCCTCGCCGACCCCGGCCGGGTGTCGGACTCGATGTTCCTCAACTTCTGGTGGAACACGGGCGGACTGGCCTCCTCACGGGACCGGGCCCGCTCGCTCGGCCGCAGCCCGTACGAGCTGTACTCCGGGATCGACACCGAGGCGAACGGATACGACACCAGCGTCGGCTGGGACTCGGTCTTCCCGCCCGGCCTGCCCCATGTCACCTCGCTGGGCATCTACCGTCCGGAATGGACGTGGAAGTCCTCGACCAGCCGGGCCGACTTCTACACCAGGGACGCGCGTTTCTGGGTGGGCGCCAACGGCGACCCCTCCGACACGACGACCTCCTCCCCGTGGAAAGGCCTGGCCCACTACGTCGCCGAGTCCACGCCGATCACCGCCAAGCCCTTCGTGACCTCCTTCAACACCGGGCACGGCGACTTCTACAACGCCGGCGGAACGCGCGTGCGCACCGGCGGCTGGAACAACCTGTCGATGCAGGACGTGCCGCCCACCTACCGGTGGATCGTCTCCTCGACGGGCACCAGGCTCACCCCGTCGATCGACTTCGCCGACGCCTACGAGGGCGGCTCCTCACTGCGCCTGACCGGCAAGCTCGACGCGGCCAACACCGTGCGCCTCTACCAGACCAAGCTCCCGGTGGCCGCCGACACCAAGCTCTCCGTCGTCGTCAAGACCCCGGCGGCGGGACAGACGCATCTGAAGGCGGCGATCGCCTTCGCCGACGCGCCCACCACGTTCACCACCCTCGACCTCGGCTCCACCTCCGGCACCGGGTGGGAGCGCAAGACGCTCGACCTGTCGGCCTACGCCGGCAGGACCGTCGCCCAGCTCGGCCTTCAGGCGTCCGCACCGTCGCCGGTGGACTCCTACGACATCCGGGTCGGCCAGATCGCCGTGTACGACGGCGCCGTGGGCACTCCCGCCGCGCCCACCGGCCTGACCGTGCTCGGCTCCTCCGACCTGTCGGCCACCGGTAAGTCCCTCCGCCTGGCCTGGACCGTCTCGGCCCGCGGGCCGGCGCACCACTACGAGGTGTACCGGCGCAACCCCGACGGCACCCGCACCTACCTCGGCGCCACCCCGAACGACGCCTACTTCGTGCCCCGGCTCGACCGGGTGGGCACCGAGACCACCACCGTCATCGAGGTCGAGGCGGTGTCGGCCGAATACGGCCGCTCGGCCGCCGCGACCGCGACCGTCACCTGGTCCGGAGGCACGCCGACCGAGACCAACTTCGCGATCGGCCGCCCGGCGTCCGCCTCCGGCCAGTGCAACGCCGACGAGGGCCCGGCCAAGGCCGTCAACGGCAGCGTCGCCGGCGGCCGGACCGACAAGTGGTGCACCCTCACCACGGCCAAGTGGCTGGAAGTCGACCTCGGCGAGGCCCGGTCGCTCACCCGTTTCGTGGTCAAGCACGCGCAGGCCGGCGGAGAACCCGCCTCCATGAACACGCGCGACTTCACCATCGAGGTCCGGTCCTCCACAATCAGCCCGTGGACCACCGCCGTCACCGCCACCGGGAACACCTCCGCTACCAGCACCCACCCCGTCTCGGTCACCGCCCGTTACGTCCGCCTGGTCGTGACCAGGCCGACGCAGAACTCCGACCCCGCCGCCCGTATCTACGAGTTCGAAGCCTGGGGTTCGTAACCACGCCGAGCGGCCGCGTCACGAGCCCCCTTGTGGCGCGGCCGTCCACCCCATAGAAAGGAGCCCTGTGCCCGTCACCATCACCGCCGTGGAATCCACCGACCTGTTCGTCGGTACCGAAGCGGCTCCTCGCCAAGTCCTGCGGGTGACACTCGACGGCCCGCCCGCCCAGATCACGGTCACCGGTCCGGCCCTGACGGGCGAGGCCGTCGGCACGGGCGTGGTCGAGATCCCCTTGGAGATCACCGATCCGGTCGCCGGCGCGGAGCTGCCGATCGTGGTGACGGCAGGCGAGGCGCGCGCCGAGGCCACGGTCACCGTCGCCGAGCCCGGCTGGACGATGTTCCTGGTCTCGCACTTTCACTACGACCCGGTCTGGTGGAACACCCAGGCCGCCTACACCTCCCCGTGGGAGCTGCTGTCCGGCGACGCCACCACCCGGCCGTTGTGGGAGCGCAACGGTTTCGCCCTCGTGGGCGCGCACATCGACCTGGCGCTGCGCGACCCGGTGTACAAGTTCGTGCTGGCCGAGATCGACTATCTCAAGCCGTACTTCGACCTGCACCCCGAGCGCCGCGCCGACCTGCGGCTGCTGCTGGAGCGCGGTCAGGTGGAGCTGATCGGCGGCACCTACAACGAGCCCAACACCAACCTCACCGGTGCCGAGACCACGATCCGCAACATCGTGTACGGTGTCGGCTACCAGCGTGACATCCTCGGCGGCGACCCGCAGACGGCCTGGCAGCTCGACGTGTTCGGGCACGACCCGCAGTTTCCCGGCTATCTCGACGCGGCCGGGCTGACCGGCAGCGCCTGGGCGCGCGGCCCGTTCCACCAGTGGGGCCCGATCGAGAAGAACTTCCGCGAGGCCAAGGGCGACGCCACCGTCATGCAGTTCCCCAGCGAGTTCGAGTGGATCTCCCCCTCGGGCCGCGGCGTGCTCACCCACTTCATGCCACACCACTACTCGGCGGGCTGGTGGATGGACTCCTCCCCCGACCTGGCCACCGCCGAGCAGGCGGTCTACGAGCTGTACCGCAGGCTCAAGCCGGTCGGGGCGACCAAGAACCTGCTGTTGCCGGTCGGCACCGACTACACCCCGCCGAACAAGTGGGTCACCGAGATCCACCGCTCCTGGAGCGCCAAGTATGTCTGGCCGCGCTTCGTCTGCGGCACGCCCCGTGACTTCCTCCGCGCGGTGCGGGCCGAGCTCGCCGCCACCGGCCGGCGCCCCAGCCCGCAGTCCCGCGACATGAACCCGATCTACACCGGCAAAGACGTTTCCTACATCGACACCAAGCAGGCCCAGCGGGCCGGGGAGGTCGCCGCCGTCGACGCGGAGAAGCTCGCCACCCTCGCCGCGCTCGAAGGGCTCGGCACCTACCCCGGCGCCGCCCTGGACAAGGTGTGGCGGCAGCTCGCCTACGGCGCCCACCATGACGCGATCACCGGGTCGGAGTCCGACCAGGTCTACATCGACCTGCTGTCCGGCTGGCGCGAGGCGCACGACCTGGCGGCCGACGTGCGCGACACCGCCCTCGGCGCGCTCGTGACCCGCGTCGACACCACCGGCGAGGGCACCGCGATCCTCGTCGCCAACACCCTGTCGTTCGACCGGTCGGCGCTGGTGGCCGTGCGGCTGCCCGGCGACCCGGACGGCGCGCGCGTGCTCGACGACACCGGTGCCGAGGTGCCCTGCGTCGTGGACCGCGGCACCCTGCGGTTCCTGGCGGAGGACGTGCCCGCGATGGGCTGGCGCACCTGGCGGCTGCTGCCCGGCCCGTCCACCGCCGCGCCCGCGTGGGCGCCGGCCGACGGCGACACGATCGAGAACGCCCGCTACCGCGTCACCGCCGACCCGGCTCGCGGCGGCGGCCTGTCCAGCGTCTACGACAAGGCCGCCGGGCGCGAACTGATCCGCGACGGGTGCGTCGGCAACGAGCTGCGCGTCTACGAGGAATACCCCGCCCACCCCGACTTCGGCGAGGGTCCCTGGCACCTGGTGCCCAAGGGCCCGGTCGTCGGGGCCTCCGAGGCCCCCGCGCGGGTGCGCGCCGAAACCTGCCCGCTCGGCCGGCGCCTGGTGATCACCGGCACGGTCGACGGCATCGCCTACGAGCAGACCGTCACGCTCTGGGACGGCGTGGACCGGGTGGACTGCGTCACCCGCGTCGTCGACTACGCCGGCGCCGACCGCCTGCTCCGTCTGCGCCTGCCCGCCGACCTGCCGGGCGCGCTGCCGGTGAGCGAGGTGGCCGGGGCCGTCGTCGGACGCGGGTTCGCCCTGCCCGACGTCGACGTCGCCGAGGCCCCGTGGACCCTGGACAATCCCGCCAACACCTGGTTCGGGCTCGGTTCCACCGCCCGCGTCTCGCTCACCGGCGCGGACGGGCGGCCGCTGGGAGAGCGCGCGCTCGGCGTCGCCGAGGTGGTCGTGCCGCATGTGGACCGGGCCGCCGACGTCCGCGACCTGGTCGTCGCGCTGGCCCGGGTCGGCGTCACCGCGACCACCGCCAGCGCCGGCTGGTCCCGGTACGGCTGGCTCGACGTGGACTCCAACCTGCCGGACTTCCGCATTCTGGTCGGCGGCCCCGACGCCAACGACGCCACCAGGGAGCTGCTGGAGCGCGTCGGCGCGGAGTACGCCGACGCGCTGGCCCGGCATGGACGCGTCTGGGTGCCCGCCGAGAAACCGCTGCACGAGGTCTGGCAGCCCAACGCCGACCTGCGCGATCTGCGTCTGCTGGCCGCGCTGGTGGTCACCGACCCCGCGGCGCTCGCCGACGACCTCGCCGACGCGCGCGTCAGCGCCGTCTGCCCGGGCGCCGTTCCGGCGTCGGAGCTGCTCACCGACCACAGCCTCGCGCTGCTCACCTACGGGCTGCCGGGCTTCGCCGTCGACCCGACCGGGGCGCTGCACCTGTCGCTCATGCGCTCCTGCACCGGCTGGCCGTCGGGCGTGTGGATCGACCCGCCCAAGCGGACGCTGCCCGACGGCGCGTCGTTCCAGCTCCAGCACTGGACCCACGAGTTCCGCTACGCCCTGGTCTCCGGCGACGGCGACTGGCGCGCGCTGTCCCTGCCCGCACAGGGCCAGGAGTTCAACCACCCGCTCTACGCCCGGCTGGCCGGCCCGCACCCCGGGCCGCTGCCGCCGACGCACTCCTATCTGCGCGTCGAGCCCGCCCGGGAGGTGCTGCTCGGCACGCTCAAGCCCGCCGGCAACCCGATCGCGCACGGCTCGGCCGCCGAATCGGACCCCGCCGCCGGGGTAACTCTGCGCCTGATGGAATCCACCGGGTACGGCCGCGCCGTGTCCCTCTCCGGGGCGCTGGGAATCACCGAAGCCCACCGGGCCGACCTGCTCGAACGGCGGGGCGAACGACTGACCGGCGCCGTCGAGCTCACCGGATCCGAGGTCGCCACCGTGATCGGCACCCCGGCCGCCGTCCGGAACCGCGACGCGCTCCCCGGATCCGAGGCCACCGCCACGGCCGGTGACCCGGCCGCCCGGCCCGGCGACGCGCCGCTCGGCCCGGCGGCCGAGATCGCGCAGCCGGTCCACGCCCGCTACTGGCTGCACAACCGCGGCCCCGCCCCGATGGGCTACCTGCCGGTCGGCGTCGGTGTCTCACCCGGTCTGCTGCGCACGGACGGCGAGCCGGTGGAGGTGTCGGTGGTGCTCGCCTCGCAGCTGGGCGACGCCGCGGTGGAGGGCAGCGTGACGGTGCTCGGGCCCGAGGGCTGGGCGGTGAGCCTCGGCCGCCGGCCGTACCGGCTCGCGCCCGGCGGGCACCTGCGGTTCCCGGTGACGCTCACCCCGCCCGCCGATGTGGAACCCGGGCTGTACTTCGTCGCCGCGCGCATCGAGCACGCCGGTCACGCCGTCGAGGACGTCGCCACCGTCGCCGTCGGAGACCTGCCCGCCGTCCTGCCCGTGCCCGGGGAGATCCCCGAAGACTGGGCCGCGGCCCAGGGCACCACCGCGGTGGCCGGGCGGGACACCGGCCTGTCGGTCGACATGGTCGCCTCGTCGCTGTGCCTCGCCCCGGGCGGCCGGGCGAGCCTCGGCCTCACGCTGGCCAACCGCACGCGCGGTGAGATCCGCGGCGAGTTGCAGGTCGTGTCCCCCTGGGGCACCTGGGACGCGATCGCCGAGCCGATCCGCGGGTTCACCCTCCCGGCGGGCGGCTCGGAGACGATCACCTTTGAGGTGTCCGTGCCCCGGGACGCCGACCCCGGCGCGTACTGGGCGCTCGCCAAGGTCATGTGGTTCGGCCGCTGCCAGTACGCGCCGACCGTCGAGCTGGTGGTGTCCCCGTGACCCACCGGCACGAGCACGCCCTGGCGGCCCACCGGCACGGACCCGCCTCGATGGTTCACCGGCATGGGCATGCCCCGGTGGTTCATCGGCACGGACCCGCCCCGGTGACGGGCGAGCCGGCCGCCGCCGGGGTCGGCCCGGTCGTCGGCTGGCTCGACGGCCGCCCGCTGCCCCGTACCGATCTCGACCGTCGGCTCGCCGCCCTGCGCGGCGGGCCGCGGTCGGCCGCCCTGCCCGTCCCGGGAAGCGCCGAGGACCGGCAGCTCACCCGCTGGGTCGCCCAGGTCGTGCTGACGGAGGAGCTGTGCGCGGCCGAGGCGGCCGAGCGGGGGCTCGGCGTGGCCGACGCCCCGCCGGTCCGGCTCGACCAGCGCGCCGCCGTCGAGCTCGGCTCCATCACCGCGGCCGCGTTCGAAGGCAGCGCGGCCGTCCGCGCCGTGTACGAGGCGGTCACCGCGGGCGTCACCGCCGCCCCCGAGGCGGTCACCGCCTACCGAGAGGCGACCGCCAGGCCGCCCGCCGGTCCGGTGTGGCGGCTGTCCACCCCGGACGGCGAGTTCGACGGGCATCCCGACACGCTGCCCGCGGACCTGGCATCGGCCCTGCGCAGGGCCGTACCCGGCCAGACCGTCACCGCGGGCCCCTGGACCGTCACGCTCCTGGAACGGCTCGACGCCGGCGCCGCCCCCGTGGATCCGGGCGGTCACGTCCTCGCCGCCGCCCGCCGCGTCGCGTTCGTCCGCTGGCTGGACCACGCGCGGGCGCACCGGCTGCGGCTGGTCCCCGGTCTCGAACATCCCGGCGACCCGGCCCAGCCCGACAACCACCACCGGCACTGAAGGAAACCCACGGAGAACCGCCTTGACCACCTCTCTCACCAGCAACACCGGGCCGACCGGCACCACCTTGCCGGCCGGCGCGGGCGATGGGTCCGGTATGACCGTCCACCGGCTCTCCGGAACCGTGCGCCCCTACGCCTG
Organism: Streptosporangium sp. NPDC000396; assembly: GCF_042898655.1. Taxonomy (NCBI): domain Bacteria; kingdom Bacillati; phylum Actinomycetota; class Actinomycetes; order Streptosporangiales; family Streptosporangiaceae; genus Streptosporangium; species Streptosporangium sp. NPDC000396. Next base: position 108,642 of record NZ_JBIAZA010000025.1, on the reverse strand, counting down.
GGGCTCCCGGACGGCGCTCGCCGCCGTCCAGGGCCGCCCGGTGCCGAGTCCGCAGCCAGAGGCCGAGCTGTGGCTCGGCGCCCATCCCGACGCTCCGTCGAGCGTGGCCGGCCGCTCGCTCCAGGCCATCGTCGCCGCCGATCCCGATCATGTCCTGGGCTCGGCGGTCGCGGCCGAGTTCGGTCCGCGTCTGCCGTACCTGATGAAGCTGCTGGCCGCCGACGAGCCGCTGTCGCTGCAGGCGCACCCGGACGCGGACCACGCGCGCGCGGCCTACGCGGCAGAGGAGGCGGCGGGGCTTCCCGCGGCCGAGCGTAACTACCGCGACGAGCATCACAAGCCCGAGCTGCTCGTCGCCACCAGCGAGTTCGAGGCGCTGTGCGGGTTCCGCGACCCGCGGGCGGCGGCCGGCCTGCTCGCCCGGCTGGACGTCCCGGCCCTGTCCCCCGTCGTCGGGCTCCTGCGGGATCCCGACCAGGCCAGGGCACTGCGCGAGGCGACGGCCCTGACCCTGACGCTTCCCGGGCCTGTCGTCCGGGACGTGGCCGCCGCCTGCGCGAAACTGGCCGGCGCCGATCCCGCCTACGAGACGGCCGCCGGGCTGGCCGACCGCTACCCCGCGGACGCCGGGGTGGCCGTCTCTCTGCTGCTCAACCACGTACGGCTCGCGCCGGGCCAGGCGATCTGGATGCCCGCGGGCAACCTGCACGCCTACCTGCGCGGTGTGGGCGTCGAGATCATGGCGGCCAGCGACAACGTGCTGCGGGGCGGGCTGACCTCCAAGCGGGTGGACGTCGGCGAGTTGCTGCGGGTGCTGCGCTTCGAGCCGCTGGACGACCCCGTCGTGTCACCGGCGCAGGTCTCGCCGGGAGTGGTCAGGTGGGTGCCCCCGGTGCGCGAGTTCGCGCTGACGCGCGCCGTCGTCGGCGGCGCGGTTCCACGCGTCGAGCTTTCCGCGCCGAGCGCGCGCATCCTGCTCTGCATGTCGGGCACGGTCGTGATCGAGGACGGCACGGAACCGATCTCCCTGACGCCGGGGACCGCGGCGTTCGCCCCGGCGGGCGTGCGTGACGTGACCGTCTCGGGCTACGGCGAGGTGTTCCAGGCCTCCACCGCCTTCACGGAATGAACCTCGCCCGCCGGCGCCGCCCCCGGGGACCCCGGCCGACGGCTGTCAGCGCGACGGCTCCCAGCCGCGCCGGGGCGCGCGGGCACCGGCCGGCTGCTCATCGCGGCTGCGGTAGACCACATAGGGCCGGGTCAGGTAGCCGACGGGCGCGGTGAGCATGTGCACCAGCCGGGTGAACGGCCAGATGGCGAACAGCAGCAGCGCGCTGAGCGCGTGCAACTGGAACAGGATCGGCGCGCCGGCCATCAGCTCCGGGTCCGGGCTGAAGAAGAAGATCGACCGGAACCAGGGCGAGATGGTGGTGCGATAGTCGTAGCCGCCGCCGACGATGTTCGCGACGACCGTCGCCGCCAGGCCGAGCACGATGGTGACGGTCAGCACCGCGTACATGAGCTTGTCGTTGCGGGTGGTGGCGGTGAACACCGGTCCGACGGTGCGGCGGCGGTAGATGAGGATCGCCAGGCCGCCGAGGGTGGCGATGCCCGCGACGGTGCCGAGCGCGACGGCGGTGACGTGGTAGGCCTCCTCGCTGACGCCCGCCGCCTCGGTCCAGCTTTCGGGAATGACCAGCCCGCCGATGTGGCCGAGCAGGACGACCAGGATGCCGAAGTGGAACAGCGGGCTGCCGATGCGCAGCAGCCGCGACTCGTACATCTGCGACGAGCGGGTGGTCCAGCCGAACTTGTCGTAGCGGTAGCGCCAGATGTGCCCGAGCACGAACAGCGTCAGCGCCACGTAGGGTGCCACCACCCACAGCAGGACGTCGAGGGCGTTCACCGGGATGCCTCCATGACCGCGTAGGGTTCCAGTCCGACTTCCTCGGCCGGCGGTCCTTCGGCCGCCAGCCGCAGCGCTGCCTCCTTCTCTCGCCGGCCGGCCGGAGGCAGCGTGGCCGCCACCGCGGCCACCACGTCGGCGTACGGCGAGCGCTCGTCCTCCAGCGCCGTGCGCAGCAGCTCCAGGCCCGGCCGGTGCTCCTGCAGCAGTCGCCGGGCCTCCCGCACGGCGCCGCGGGCCGACAGCTCGCACACCACCGCCACGTGGTCGGGCAGCTCGCCGTCGGCGAGCTCGAAGCCCGCGGCGCGCAGGGCATGCTTGAAGCGCAGCAGCGCCCCGCCGCGCTTTCGGGTGTCGCCGTAGGAGTAGTACGTCAGGTACGGGCAGCAGCGCCGCTTGAGGTCGAAGGTCGCCACGTAATGGGCTGCGAGGTCGGCCTGGGCGGTGACGGCGACGTGGTGGAGGAAGGCGGTCAGGCGATCGCGGACCTCCCCTGCGGGCAGTGAGGCCACCGCCTCGGCCAGCACTCGCCGTGCGCCGTACAACCGGTCGTCGGGGTAGCTGAGCAGCACCGACGCCACCATGTGGGCGGTGCGCAGCCGGCCTTCGCCCAGAGCCATCATGATCGCCCCTTCCTTCCGCCGGCAGAGGAGGAATCGGTTTGCCGGTTGTGACCATTGCCGTTGAGGGCGCCGATCCGGCTGCGACGATCGTCAGGGCCCGTGTGGCGGCTCTGTGCCCCTGACCGGCGGGTGGTGGTGGTCATCTTGGCTTTCCCCCGTTTCTCTTCGGGAACAGCCCGTCGGGGGTGCCTTTGCCGTCCCAGTTGAGGAGGTTGACGCGGCCGCGCAGCTCGCCGACGTCGTCCAGGTCGTCGCCGGCCTGCCGCTCGCGCAGCGCGTGGAAGTTCTCCACCGCGACCGGAGCGGGCATGCCGGAGGCCTCGCCGAACGGGCCGCCCATGCCGGGCCCGCCCTCGTAGTCGAGGCTGCAGCCGGTGGCCAGCTCCTCCAGCTGCGCGCCCTGCTCGGCGTGGGCCTTGGGGATGACGTACCGCTCGGCGTACGGGGCGAGGGCGAGCAGCCGGTGCATGCCTTCGACCTGCCCGCCGTTCATCCCCACGGCGGCGGCGATCGACTCGTCGGGGTCCTGGCCGAGGTTGAGGCGCCGCATGTAGGAGCGCATGGCGGCCAGGCGGCGCAGCACGCCGCGCACCGGCTCGGGGTCGCCGGCGGTGAACAGTTCGGCCAGGTAACCGATCGGGATGCGCAGGGCGTCGATCGCGCCGAAGAGGTTGCCGGCGTCCTCGCCGTCGTGGCCGCCGCCGGCGAGCACGTCGACCACGGGCGACAGGGGCGGGATGTACCAGACCATCGGCATCGTGCGGTACTCCGGGTGCAGCGGGAGCGCCACGCCGTACTCGAAGATCAGCTTGTGGATCGGGGAGTTCCGCGCCGCCTCCAGCCAGTCCTCGGGGATTCCCGCGGCGCGGGCGGCGGCGATCACCTCGGGGTCGTGCGGGTCCAGCAGCACGCTCTTCTGCGCCTCGTAAAGATCTTTCTCATCCGGGACGGAGGCGGCCTCGGCGACCCGGTCGACGTCGTACAGGATCAGGCCGATGTAGCGCAGCCGGCCCACGCAGGTCTCCGAGCACACGGTCGGAATGCCGACCTCGACCCGTGGGTAGCAGAAGGTGCACTTCTCGGCCTTGCCGGTGCGGTGGTTGAAGTAGACCTTCTTGTACGGGCAGCCGGTCACGCACATCCGCCAGCCTCGGCAGCGGTCCTGGTCGACCAGGACGATCCCGTCCTCCGAACGCTTGTACATCGCGCCGGACGGGCAGGAGGCCACGCACGAGGGGTTGAGGCAGTGCTCGCAGATGCGCGGCAGGTAGAACATGAAGGCCCGCTCGAACTCCAGCCTCACCTGATCCGACACCTTTTTCAGGACCGGGTCGGCCGGGGCGAGCTCCGGTCCGCCGGCCAGGTTGTCGTCCCAGTTCGCACTCCAGCTGATCTTCGTGTTCTGGCCGGTGATCAGCGACTTGGGGCGGGCCACGGGCGTGTCCTCGGTGGCCGGGGCGGAAAACAGCCGGTCGTAGTCGTAGGTCCAGGGCTCGTAGTAGTCCTGGATCGACGGCATGAGCGGGTTGGCGAAGATCGAAAGCAGCTTGCGCAGCCGCCCGCCCGCCTTGAGCCGAAGCCGGCCGCGCCGGTTCAGCTCCCAGCCGCCCTTCCACCGGTCCTGGTCCTGGTAGGTGCGGGGGTAGCCCTGACCGGGGCGGGTTTCGACGTTGTTGAACCAGACGTACTCGGTGCCGGACCGGTTGGTCCAGGCCTGCTTGCAGGTGACCGAGCAGGTGTGGCAGCCGATGCACTTGTCCAGGTTCATCACCATGGCCAGCTGCGCCATGATCCGCATCAGTAGTCGACCTCCTGGGAACGGCGGCGGATCACGGTGACCTCGTCGCGCTGGTTGCCGGTGGGTCCGAGGTAGTTGAAGGCGAAGCTGAGCTGGGCGTATCCGCCGATGAGATGGGTGGGTTTGACCAGCAGCCGGGTGAGCGAGTTGTGGATGCCGCCGCGCCGCCCGGAGGTCTCGCTCTTGGGCACGTCCACAACGCGTTCCTGAGCGTGGTACATGTACACGGTGCCCTCGGGCATGCGGTGCGAGACGACCGCGCGGGCCACGACGACGCCGTTGCGGTTGACCGCCTCCACCCAGTCGTTGTCGCCGATCTTCGCCTTGGCGGCGTCGGCCGGACTCATCCAGATGGTCGGCCCGCCTCGGGACAGGGTGAGCATGAGCAGGTTGTCCTGGTATTCGGAGTGGATCGACCACTTGGAGTGCGGGGTGAGGTAGCGCACGGCGACGCCGTTCTCGCCGGACTCTCCCACGCCGGGCTCGCCGAACATCGCGGTCATGTTGAGCGGTGGCCGGTAGAGCGGCAGCGCCTCGCCGGCCTCGTGGATCCAGTCGTGGTCGAGGTAGAAGTGCTGGCGGCCGGTGAGGGTGTGCCAGGGTTTGCGGTGCTCGACGTTGACGGTGAACGCCGAGTAGCGCCGCCCGCCGCTCTCGCTGCCCGACCATTCCGGCGAGGTGATCACGGGCACGGGCCGGGCCTGGGTGTCGGCGAAGGTGATCTGCTTGTGCTCGTCGGCCAGCCCGTCGAACGACGTCCCGGTACGCCGGCCCAGCGTGGCGAATCCCTGGGCGGCCAGGCGCCCGTTCGTGGTGCCCGACAGGGCCAGGATGGCCTCGCACATGTCGATGTCGCGAGCCAGGGACGGGCGGCCCTCGGCGACGCCGCCGCGGACCGTACCGTTCATCCGCCTCAGCCGGTCGATCTCGCCGGAGACGTCGAACGTCAGCCCCTTGGTCGTGGCGCCGAGCCGTTCCAGCAGCGGGCCGAGGGCGGCCATCTTCTCCGCGACCGCCCCGTAGTCGCGCTCCACCGTGACCAGCTTGGGGAAGTCACGTCCCGGTGTGGGCGGCCGGCCTGTCACGCGCCAGTCATGCACCCGCCCGTGCGGGGTGGCCAGCTCGTCGGGCGTGTCGTGCAGCAGCGGCACGGCCACCACGTCCGTGCGTGTGCCCAGATGGGTCCGGGCCAGGGCGCTGAAGGCCTTGGCGATGGCGTGGAAGGCGGCGAAGTCGGTGCGGGTCTGCCAGGGCGGGTCGATCGCCGGGGTGAAGGCGTGCACGAAGGGATGCATGTCGGTGGAGGACAGATCGTGCTTCTCGTACCAGGTGGCGGCGGGCAGCACGATGTCGGAGAACAGCGTGGTGGAGGTCATCCGGAAGTCCAGCGACAGCAGCAGGTCGAGCTTGCCCCGGGGCGCCTCCCCCGGCCAGGCGAGGTTCTCGGGCCGCTGTCCGGACGGGGCCTGCTCGGCGCGCACGGCCGAGTCGGTGCCCAGCAGGTGGCGCAGGAAGTACTCGTTGCCCTTGGCCGACGAGCCCAGCAGGTTGGCCCGCCACACTGTCAGCACGCGCGGCCAGTTCGCCGGCGCGTCGGGATCCTCGCAGGCGAACCCGAGCCGCCCTTCGGTGACCTGCCGGGCCACGTACGGCCCCGCCTCCGCGCCCGCCGCGGCGGCCTCGTCGGCCAGGTCGAGCGGGTTGCGGTCGAACGTCGGGTACGACGGCATCCAGCCCAGCCGCGCCGAAGCCGCCAGCAGGTCCGCGGTGGTCTTGCCGGCGAACGCGCCGTCGCCGAGTGGAGAGGAGACGACGTCGGCGGAGTAGGTGTCGTAGCGCCATTGGTCGGTGTGCAGGTACCAGTAGGCGGTGCCGATCATCTGCCGGGGCGGGCGCGCCCAGTCCAGGCCGAAGGCGAGCTGCGCCCAGCCGGTGATCGGCCGGCACTTCTCCTGGCCGACGTAATGGGCCCAGCCGCCGCCGTTGACCCCCTGGCAGCCGGTGAGCGTGGTCAGCGCCAGGAACGAGCGGTAGATCGTGTCGGAGTGGAACCAGTGGTTCGTCCCCGCCCCCATGATGATCATGGAGCGGCCGCCGGACTCCTCGGCGTTGCGGGCGAACTCCCGGGCGATGCGAGCCGCCGCGGCGGCCGGGACGGAGGTGATGCCCTCCTGCCAGGCGGGCGTGTACGGCTCGGCCGCGTCGTCGTAGCCGGACGGCCACCGGCCGGGCAGCCCGTCGCGGGCCACGCCGTACTGGGCGAGCATCAGGTCGTACACCGTGGTGACCAGGTGGCCGCCGACCCGCCGCACCGGAACGCCGCGCTCCAGCACGCCGTGCTCGTGGCCGTCGAAGCGGGGCAGCGCGACCGGCGCCGTCTCCTCTCCCAGGGCGGTCAGCAGCGGGTCCACGTCACCGAGGTCGAGGTTCCAGCGGCCCTGGCCGTGCTCGGAGTAGCGGAAGCCGAGCGAGCCGTTCGGCACGGCCGGCTCGCCGGTCCGCGCGTCCAGCAGCACCGTGGCGAACGCAGCCTCCTGCCCGTCTTGACCAAGATCGGCCGCGGTGAGGAACTTGTCCGGCACGTATACGCCGCCCTCTCGCTCACGCAGCCGCACCAGGAACGGCAGGTCGGTGAAGCGCTTGACGTAGTCGGTGAAATACTCCGTCGGCCGGTCGACGAAGAACTCCTTGAGAATCACGTGTCCCATGGCCATGGCCAGTGCACCGTCCGTGCCCGGGTGCGGGGACAGCCACTCGTCGGCGAACTTGGCGGCGTCGTTGTAGTCGGGGGCCAGCACGACGACCTTCTGGCCCCGGTAGCGGGCCTCGGCCATGTAGTGGGCGTCGGGTGTGCGGGTGACCGGCACGTTCGAGCCCCACAGCATCAGGTAGGCCGCATCCCACCAGTCGGCCGACTCCGGGACGTCGGTCTGATCGCCGAATACCTGCGGGGAGGCCACCGGCAGGTCGGCGTACCAGTCGTAGAACGACAGCATCGCCCCACCGATCAGCGAGATGAACCGGGCGCCCACGGCGTGCGAGGCCATCGACATGGCCGGGATCGGCGAGAAACCGGCCACCCGGTCGGGGCCGTAGGCCTTGATGGTGTGTACGTGCGCCGCGGCGATGATCTCGGTGGCCTCGTCCCAGGTGACGCGCACCAGGCCGCCCTTGCCGCGGGCCGATTGGTAGCGGCGGCGCTTGTCCGGGTCTGCGGTGATCTCCGCCCAGGCCGCGACCGGGTCACCCAGTCTGGCCTTGGCCTCCCGGTACATCTCCACGAGCACACCCCGGGCGTAGGGGAAACGCACCCGGGTGGGCGAGTAGGTGTACCAGGAGAACGCGGCGCCGCGCGGGCAGCCGCGTGGCTCGTACTCCGGCCGGTCGCCGCCCACGCTCGGATAGTCGGTCTGCTGCGCCTCCCAGGTGATCACGCCGTCCTTGACGTACACCTTCCAGGAGCACGAGCCGGTGCAGTTGACCCCGTGGGTGGAGCGCACCACCTTGTCGTGGCTCCATCGGTCGCGGTAAAATACGTCGCCCTGACGGCCGCCGATCTGGTGCAGGGTTCGCAGGTCGTCAGAGACGGCGCCGGGCCGCAGGTGCCGGCCCAGCTTCAGCAGGGCGTCGCTGACCGGCCCATCCATACCCGCCATAGGCGTGACTCCTCATCTTGCGCAACAAACCGGACACACCGCTATTGGCGCTTTTGTGACCGGATATCCGCGTGGCAAACCCGGTGCCCGTTCGACCGGTTCACTACCGGCCGATCCGGGGCGGTGCCGGATGCCGGGCAAGATGTTTCGATCCTCGCGGCCGGTCATAGGGACATGTCAGGGTCTTTAGTCCCACCTTCAGGTCCTGAAAGACCCCGAACCTGCCGTAACCGGGCCAGGGGCGGTTCAGGTAGCGGGTAACGCGGTCGCCAGCAGCACGACGCCGATCGACCCCACCAGCGACGTCACCGCCATGGCCCGGGCGAAGGCGGCGCGCCCGGTGCCGGTGGCCCACCCGTGCAGAGCGGCCGCGGCCATGACCGCGCAGAACAGCACCAGCTTGGCCGCCAGGATCCGCCCGTAACCGGGCTCGGCCAGGGACGCCCAAGTGATCCCCTTACGCCAGGCGAGGGCCACGCCCGTACCGAGTTGCACCGGCAGGAAAACCGCACCGGTGAACAGTCCGAAGCGGCGGCCGACCGCGGTCAGCACCTGGCCACGCCGCTGGTCGTCCAGCAGGCGCCGAGCCAGCGGCAGCACCACCAGCGACACCGTCAGCTGCCCGCCGACCCACAGCGCCGCCGACAGCACGTGGGCGAAGCGCACCACCGTCCACCAGGTCACGGTGCGCCGACCTCGAACAGGCCGTGCGCGCCCGCCACCCCGAACAGCACGGCCACTGCGGCGGCGTTGAGGCGGCGCCCGGGCTCGGCGGGCGGCCCGGGCGGGCCCTTCTCGACGCGTACCTCGACAGACGTCACCTCGGTCGCCTTTCAGTCGTAGAGCGGAGCGCCACCGCAGGCAGACCCACCCCGGCGATCCGCGCGCCTGCGGTGGGCCGCCGAAATCGCTCAGCCGTTCCCGCCTCCCGCTGACGTCAACGTGAGAACATCGACGACACCGGCGGCGCGGCCGAGCGCCGGGCCGTGGAACGAACCGCGGTGACCGTCAGCACCAGCATCAGCACCGACACGCCGGACAGCAGGGCCAGGCCCAGCCCATAGGTGCCGAACCGGCCATAGACGAAGCCCATCACCAGCGGCGGCAAGAACCCGCCCAGCCCTCCGGCGGCGCCGACCAGGCCCGTGACCGACCCGACCTTGTCGGCCGGGGCCACCGCCGCGACCAGGGCGAAGGTGGCCCCGCTGCCGGCGCCGAGCGCCGCGGCCATGGTCAGGAAAGCGACCGTGCCCAACATCATCAGCGGCGGGGTGAACGCCTGCACCGCGGCGCAGAGCGCGACTACGGCGAACACGGCGACCAGGATGGGAACCGGCCCGATCCGGTCCGACAGCCAGCCGCCGACGGGACGCATCGCAACCGCCAAGATCACGAACCCGGCCATCCGGTTGGCCGCGTCGGCCTGCTCCAGGCCGTAGGCCGACTGCAGGTAGACCGGCAGGTAGACGGAGAAGGCGACGTAGCCGCCGAACGCTATCGCATACAGCAGGCATGCCTGCCAGGTGATCGGCAGGCGCACGGCCGCGGCCAGGCGCGTCATGATCGACTGGGCCGGCGCCGTACGGCCCGGCGCGTCCCGCAGCACGAACCAGGCCACGACGGCGTAGAGGGCGAGCACGACCGCGGTGAGCAGGAACGGGGTGGCCGAGCCACCGGTCCTGACCAGCATGACCGTGGTCAGGGCGCTGATCGCGGTGCCGCCCATGCCCATGCCGAAGACACCGACGGCCAGACCGCGGCGCTCAGGCGGGAACCACGCGCTGACGAAGGGCACGCCCACGGCGAACACCGTCCCGCCGATGCCCAGGAAGAACCCGCCCACCAGCAGCCCCGCGAACGAGTCCTGCCCGGCCACGCCGATGAACAGCACCGGGACGATGGTGGCCGCCGAGATCAGCGGGAACATCACCCGGCCTCCGAACCGGTCGGTGAGCGCCCCGACGGGGACGCGGCCCAGCGAGCCGACGATCACCGGGACCGCGACCAGCAGCGCCTGCTGGGAAGCCGACAGGCCCAGCAGTTCCTTGAACCGCGGGCCCAGCGGGCTGAGCAGCGCCCACGCCCAGAAGTTCACCGCGAATCCCACGGTCGCCAATGCCAGCATCAGCGCCGGCCGGCGGGCAGAGCCGCGCGGGACTGTTCGCTTGGTCGCATCGGTGCTCATCTCATCCGTCCTTGTCGCGCCGGTTCGTGCCCTGCCCTCTTCCCTCGCATCCCACCGAAAAAGCCGCATGCCTCGTAGGGGCGAAAGTCCTGCCCGTTGAGTGCTTTGTGCTTGGTCTTCACTCGCCATGCCCGGCGAGCACCGGAGTACGCGCGTGGCTACGTGCGCCGCTAAGACCGTGATTCGTTTGCGATCGCTCGTCGGGGATGCCGTGGATATTTTCCTTCAGCGACCGGTCCCGCGGATCTTCCGCCACCACACCCTGGCCGGGACCTCCTTCGCCTGCCCCGCCGACATCGACCACGCCACCCGCATCGCCACCGCCCAGCTCGACCAGCGGGCCAGACCCCGGGTCTGGGGACGGCCACCACCGGCTCCTCGGTACCTTTGCAGCCCTGCTCGATCCAGTTGCGGATGCCATGGATACGGACAAGTTCGGCCAGGTCGGCGACGGTCTTCAGCCAACGCAGCTTGAGGCGGTTTGACGTCTCCCCCGCAAGGCAACGCCGAAGGGCCAGGCCTTCATCTCCTGCACAGCACCGCATCCAACAAGGTCACCTGCACAATAACTTCACCTTCTGCGCTCGTGGCGCACTTAAAAGCGAAGCTCAAGGTCCTGTTGGCCTGAGAGGCGTACGCCTTGTCCGCCGGATGGCGCGGCGCCGTCATGGCCGTGGTCGGGCTTGATCCCCCACCAGGACGGCGAAACCGTCGAGATGCCGTGCGAGGCTGTACTCGAACAAGCCGTCCACGTCCGACACCGCTTCCCCGGTAACTGTGGCCAGCAGCGGATACCGTCCGCTGCTGAGCAGTTCGTCGGCCCGCTTCCGCTGTACCAGCCACCACCGGTCGAGCGTCACACCGGTCTCCTGCTCGGCTTCGACCTCATCTGCCATGGACAGCGCAACGGTGTGAACCAGCGCGTGCAGCGTGAGCGCCTCACGAATCCGGGTCGCCATGGGCAGCCCAAGCCCATCGAGTGCGCGCAGGGTCCATTCGGTGTGCGCCATCATGTTGGGCACCAGCAACGGACGCGTGAACGAGACGGCCCTGGGCAGCCAGTGGTGTCGCCGGCACAGCTCCCATTGCCGGCGGGAGATCAGTTCGAGCTTGGCCCGCCACCCCTCCGGCCCCGGGATGGGGAGCTCCGGTTCGCCGAAGACCTGGTCGGCCATCTGCGTCACCAGTTCGTCCTTGTTGGCCACGTGCCGGTACAGCGACATCGGACCCACTCCGAGCTCGGCCGCGAGTCGCCGCATGGACACGGCGTCGAGCCCCTCGGCGTCAGCGATCGCGATGGCGGTGCGGAGAGCCTGCTTCCGGTTCAGCGCCTGCCTGGGGGTGGGACCCCGCCGCGGCCTCGGTGGCGTGGTCAGGCTGGCTGACCGCTTGTGGCCTGCGGGAACGTTGACCACCGTGCCGGCGCCGACCTTCGTTTCGACCAGTCCTTCGTCACGGAGAGTGGCCATCACTCTGGTCGCGGTCGCGACCGCGACGCCCCATCGCTGGGCGATCTGCCGGATGGAAGGCATCCGATCGCCGGGCCGCAGGTCGCCGGTCAGGATCCGGGCGCGGATCTCCGCGACGATCTGCCGGTATGGCGGTTCCGGTCGCCGGGTTGACGACGGCATGGGAGCCCCCGATCTCTTGGTGAGGTCGCCACCTGTCGAGAGTGTACTAGTTCAATCCTTCCAGCACTAGTTCACTTCATACCCCTAAATATCGGTAAATAGCTCTAGCTATGAAGCCGTCCTCATACGATGTACGCATGGCATTTGATACACCGTACGCATCCGTGCGGCAGGCGGAGGACGGAGACCAGCAGGCGGTGTTGGACGTCCTGACCGAGGCGTTCCTGAACGACCCACTCCTCTGCTGGCTCTTCCCCGAGGTGGGCGAAAGAGGACGCCTTCAGCCGCACTTCTACCGCCCTCTGCTCACCCATCCCACCGCCGAGGCGTATCTGGCCGGCCGTCGCGAGGGCGCCTCGGTATGGCTGACGCTGACCGCAGGCCAGACCCCCCATGAGGAGCGACCGGACGCGCCCAGGGCGGGCTCGGACTCGGTCTTCGGTGAGAACGGTGCGCGGTTGCTGGCCCTGGGTCACGCGCTGGCCCCGCGGCACCCCGACCGCGAACCGCATCTCTACCTCCCCTGCATGGGGGTGATCAGCGGGCGGCAGGGCGCCGGACTCGGCTCGGCGATGCTGCGGCACCGGCTGGAGCGAGCGGACGCCGACGGTCTCGCCGCGTATCTGGAGGCGAGTACGCCCCGGAGCCGTGCCCTTTACCAGCGGCACGGATTCGAGGATCTCGGCGAACCGGTTCGCGTGGCGGACAGCCCGCTCCTGTGGCCGATGTGGCGCCCACCGCACCGATGACCGCCGAGACACCACGACACATCAGCTCACACCACCCGTCCGACAGACACAAGGAAAGCGAACGTCAGTGACAACGAACCATGAAGCCGAGGCCCGCGACGCCGATCGGCGACCGCCGACCCTGGTGTTCATCCACGGCACCAACTCCTCCTCCGCCTGGGCTTCGGGGCTGACCAGCGAACTCACCCTGCGCGGGCACCGATGCGTGGCCGTCGACCTTCCGGGACACGGCCGCGAGGCCTTCTACCCCCGTTCGTACCAGGCCCCGCAGGACCTCCAGGCGCTGGCGACCGAACCGTCGCCGCTCGCGAAGATCACCATCGACGACTATGTCGAGCGCGTTGTGGACGTGGTGCGCCGCGCCCGCCGCCACGGGCCCGTGATCCTGGTCGGCATGAGCCAGGGCGGCGTCACCGTGAGCAGAGTCGGCAACGCCATCCCCGAACTGCTCGAACGGGTCGTCTACGTGGCGGCGTACTGCTGCGTGGACCTGCCGAACGTGGCCGCCTATCTCGAAACGCCGGAGAACAGCGAAAGCCTGCTCCCCCAAGTAACCGCGGCGATGGTCGCCGATCCGGCGATTCTCGGGGTGAGCCGGCTCAACTGGCGCTCGGCCGACCCGGCGGTGTTCCAAGGCGTCAAGGAGGCCCTTGCCGGAGACTTCACCAACGAAGGGGTGAACCGGCTGCTCAACATGCTGGAGCCGGACGAGACCGCCAGCATTCCCCTGGCTGAAGCCCGGGGCGAAGCACACACCTGGGGCCGGATCCCCCGGACGTACGTGCGCCTCACCCTGGACCGGCTGATCCCGCCGTCGCTGCAAGACCGTTTCATCACAGAGGCCGACCGTCTCACTCCGGACAATCCGACCGACGTCCGAAGCGTCGCGGCACCTCATGTCGGCCCGTTCGACCGGCCTGAACTGGTGAAGATCTTCGCAGAGCTCGCCAGCCGCTGACCCGGCACGGCATGGCCCAGGCAGGTCGTGTTCTAGTAGTGGAGGATTACGGGTTGGCCGGATGCCCGGTGAGCTCCAAGATGACCTTCGCCTGGGCCGGTATCGTCCTGCGCCGGTTCGGCGTGTGGAGATCCCGAAATCAGAGGTTCGCAACTTCTTCCGCACCGGGAACGCCGCCATCAAGTTCCGGCAGGTGGACAACTACAAGGCGGCGTCACCATGTCAAGAAGATCATCGGTAAGCGGCATGCGGGAAAACCGCACGTACGGATTGAAAGGGGATGGGGAAGCGGGCTCGCAAGAGCACCGCGCCCCTGACTACCAATGGACGTTGAAGGGCTGGCCGGCCTCGTGGTCGCTACGGCGGACAAGGACCCGTTGGTGGGCTTGGGTGCCATGGCCCGGATTCGCGCGGGTCGTCGAGTGTTTGGCGGTCGATCGTGACGGCGGTGCACGGCGACGGTGGGCTCGCCACGAGAATCGAGGAACTGCTGGGCTCCCGGCACTCTGTGGCGGCCGCCGCCCTGATCGCCCCTGGTGGCGTGACAGTGGCCAGTCGTGGCACTGACCTGGATGCGGACTTCGAGCTCGGGTCGATCTCGAAGGCGGTCACTGGGTTGCTGTATGCCGATGCGCTGGAACGCGGGGAGATCCGGCGTGACTCGACCCTGGGCGAACTGCTGCCGCTCGGCGATGTCCCGGCCGCACAAGTGACGTTGGCCTCGCTCAGTCAGCATCGGTCGGGGCTGCCCGGACTGCCCAGGTCGGCGCGTCCACTGCGGCGCAACTTCGCCCTCTGGTGGCACGGCACCAACCCTTACGGTGAGAACCTCCAGCAACTTCTCACCCAAGCGCGGAAGGTGCGGGTGGGCAGGCCACGAGCACGCTATTCCAACTTCGGGTTCGAGCTGCTCGGCCATGCACTCGCCAGCGCGGCCGGAAGGTCTTACGCGCAACTTGTTCATCAGCGCATCGTCGGCCCACTGGCACTCGACCACTTCTACCTGCCCGCGGCAGCCGATCAGCTCGGGCCGAACGCGCTCATCGGCAGGAGTCGGCGAGGTAGACCCCGGCAACCGTGGACCGGGGAAGCGATAGGGCCTGCAGGTGGCATCCGAGCCTCCATCCAGGACGTGGCTCGCCTGGTAGCGGCGCTGCTCGACGGCTCCGCACCCGGGATCACCGCCCTCGATCCGGTCGCCCCCTTCGGCAAGGGAGCACGCATCGGCGCGGGCTGGATCACCATCGTAGTCAAAGGGCGTCAGATCGCCTGGCACAACGGCGGTACCGGCGGCTTTCGGTCCTGGGCCGGCCTCGACCGCGACACCGGGACCGGCGCCGTCATCTTGTCCGCCACCTCGGCATCAGTCGATCGTTGCGGACTCTCGCTGCTGACCGAACACACCCACGCGGTACTCAACAGCTGATCTTCATCACCCAAACCTGTGGCGCTGCAGTCGATATGGAGTGCACGGTGAGCGGGCGCTCCGAGCCCGGCGTGAAGGCGGCGGTCAACGATGCTCTGGAGCGGGTCGCCAGTGAGGCCTGTTGCCTGATCAGAGTCCGGGTCGCCAGCACCGTCGAACTGTCAGTCGGCTTTCGCCAGCCGGTATTGGGTGGGCGTGACGCCGTACGAGCGGGTGAACCAGCGGGTGAGGTGGGCCTGGTCGGTGAAACCGGCCTCGCCAGCGACCCGGGCCGCGGGGTGTCCCCGGGCGAGCAGGCGGCGTGCGGCACGCAGGCGCAGCTGGCGCTGATATTCGCTGGGTGCCAGCCCGTAGGTCGTGCGGAAGGCCCGGTAGACGGCGTACCGGCTGGAACTGGTCCAGACCGCGAGGTCGTCGGCGCTGATCGGGTCGGCGTAGCGGTCGTGGATCAGTTCGCGCGCCTTCGCGGCAAGATGCGCGACCGCCGGCGTACGAGGAATGGCGCGGGGTCGCGCAGGCGTACGCGCGGCCAGGCGCGCGAGGGCGGCGACGGCGGCGCAGAGGAGCTCGTCGCGCTCGAGCGGGCCGACGCCGTGTGACAGCGCGGTGTGCAGCCTGCGCAGCCGCGCCGCGAGGACGGGAGAGTCGAGGACCGGGGCGGCGAACAGTGGCAATCCGGCGGGACCTTGCGTCACGTCGGCGATGACGTCGGTGATCAGCTTTTCGCCGATGTGCACGATCCGGTACGTGAATCCCTGTTCGTGGGCCGCGTGCCCGTCGTGCACCTCGTCCGGGTTGAACGCCATGACCATCCCGGCCGCGCTCGTGTGCCCGGCGCCGCGGCACGTGAAGGTCTGCGCGCCGTGCTCGGTGACGCCGAAGGAGTAGGTCTCGTGGCTGTGGCGGTGGTAGCGGTGGCGCAGGAAGCTCGCGTACATGGCCTCCAGCGGCATCTCGGCCGAGCGCCAGTACGTCGCCCACTCCCGGGCTGTCCGGCTCCTGCCGGTCATCTCGTCATCACCTCGTTCGCCCGCGAACATGAGTGCGGCGCACGAGCGTACAAGACCGGCCGGTCGGTGTGAGCGCAGCATGTTCGCTGGTTGTCGCGCCCGCCTCCATGGTCCACGGGCGCGGAAGGACGCGTTGCGGAGGTGCTCCCATGGCGAACACGATAACGGGCAGTCCAGTCGGTACCCGGCCGTACCTGCTGCTAGCCACGACGATGCTGTTGTGGGGAAGTGGCTTCAGCAGTTCCAAGGTGATCGTCGATCACCTGCCCCACTCCGTGGTCGCGGTGTTGCGTTTCGGCGGTGGTGCTCTGGCGCTGCTGGTCGCCCTGCGGTTGTCCCGGCGGGACGGTGAGGGCGGTGACCGCCGGCGGTCGTCGCCGCGGGACTGGGCGAGGGCGGCCGGCGCGGGTGTGCTCGGCGTCTTCGTGTACAACCTACTGTTCTTCTGGGGACTGTCGCTCGCGCCGGCGATCGACGGGAGCACCATCGTCCCGGTCATGAGTCCCGTGCTGACCACGGCCTTTCTGCTGGTCACGCGGCAGGAGAAGGCGTCGGCGGCGCGGGTGGCGGGGTTGGCGTGCGGGGCGGCCGGGGCCGTGATCTTCTTCCTGGGCTCGGGCGGAGCGGCGGGCGGAGGCCAGGCCCGGCTCGCGGGCGATCTGCTGTTCCTGCTCAGTGCCGGCTGCTGGGCCGGGTTCACGCTGCTGGGCCGCCGTGTTCTTGCCGGTATCGAGCCGCTTCGGGCGACGACGTACGCCATGGTGAGCGGGGCCGTGCTGCTGGTGGTCTACAGCGCGCCAGCGGCCGTCGAGGTCGCCTGGCACGACGTGCCCGCTTATGTCTGGCTGAACGTCGTCTTCGTGGCGCTCGGCCCGACCGCGGTGGCGAACCTGCTCTACTATCGAGGCCTTCAGGCCGCAGGCCCCGCGTCGGCGTCCATCATGATGTTCCTCGTACCCGTCGTCGGGACCACATGCTCCGCCCTGCTCCTGGACGAGTCCTTTGACGCCGTGCAGGCGGTGGGAGCGGCCGTACTCTCCGTCGGAGCCGTCCTCGCTGTCACCCAAGGCAGGATCCCGAAGCGGCATCGCGCTATCACGTCCTGAGATTGCCGGAGCCCGAGCCGCTTCTCACAGCCGCCGCGCTCATCTCGCTCACGGCGACCTCGGGCGAGGTCAAAGGGCGAGCGTGCGGGCCGCGTGTTCGGTCCACGCGGCCAGGAACGTCTCCCGCCCCAGATTACCCGGCGTGTGACCGATGAGGAGGTCCAGCAGCGGGAAGTAAGTCAGGGACGAGATGAGCACGGCGGCCGTGGCCTCCGGATCGGCCGCCTCTACCACGCCCAGCGCCCGCTGGGCCTCGATCCAGGTGGCGCACTCGCGGTAGAGGGTGGCCAGCACGCCCTGCCACATCGGCTCGAAGATCTCCGGGAACGCGGTGAACTCGCGCAGCATGATGCGCACCAGGTCCCTGTCGCCGTCGATCACGTCCCACACGGCTCGCGCCATCATGCGCAGCGCCTCGCGTGGGTCGTCCGGAACCTGCTCCACCACCTCCTGCCTCCTGAGCGCCATCGTGCCCAGGTTGCGCCGCACGGCCGTCTCGAGCAGTGCCTGCTTGGAAGGGAAGTGCTTGTAGAGCGCTCCTGAGCCGCCGGCGAGCCCGCATGCCTGCTGGATGTCGGCCACGGAGGTCGCGTCGTAGCCACGGAGTGCGAACAGCCGGATGGCCTCGTCGAGAATGCGCTTTCGAGTCACGCCGGGATTGGTTCTCGCCATAGTGAGAGAGTACTCTCTTTCTATGGTTCAAGTGATCGTGGAAGAGACCATTCGCTGCACGCCGGAGGAGTATCTGGAGTTCGTCATGGACGTCGGCCGCTACGCGGAGATCGATGACAAGATCGGCCCGATCGACTGGGTACGCCGCATCGACAACCTCGTGGAGTTCAAGTTTCGCCCCGTTCTGCCTGGTGTCCTGGGTCCAGCGCCCAAGCTGGTCTCCCAAATGCGCCTGACTCCTGGCCTGCGCGTCGACGTCCAGTACGCGCCCCTGCCCCGCAACCGCTTGAACCACCGACTGTCCCGCTTCAGCGCCTCCTTCGAAGCGAAGGCCACTGCGGACGGGGTCTCGAAGGTGACGCGCATGATCTCGATCGAGTTCGCGCCGTTGCTGCGCTGGCTGCTGGAGCCGATCCTGCGTCGCCGACTGCCTGCCGACGTGCACAAAGAGGTTCACGGGGCCAAGCAGCGACTGGAGAGCAGAGGGACCAACCCGCCCGGGAACTGATCACCCGGGATGATGTTCCCCGTGTTAGGTGGAGTCGGGTTGCTGGACTCTTATGCCGGTTGGCGGGCGCGGCGGGTGACATTTCTCTGAAACCAGTCCCAATCAATGCATTAAGTTCATTGCGAAGTTTCACGGCGGCGTGTTGCCATCTCTGTTCGCCGCGTACAGGAATAGTGCGCGCAGGACGAGTGACCACGAACATCCAGTAGAGCTGCAATGCAGGAGAAAGGGGGGTCATGAAGTCGGCAACGGCCAGGCCAGCCACCCGTGTGAGCATCCTGTGCGCATCCTTGATCGCCATGGCAATGATGCCCGCAGGGGCGTCAGTGGCGGCCACGAGCGCTTCGTCGGCCAACGTGCACGAACGGGCCTGTAGCAGCGACGGCGATATGTGCGATCTCACTTGAGGAAATGGTGCCTACGTCGAATTCAGTCCGCCTGTAAGGCTCGCACCATGAAGTACAAATGGCCTTCAAGCCCACCCTGGCAGCAGAGATGATCTCCACCGCGTTGAAAGCCGGACGGCAGGCTCGCTGGGTGAGCGAAGCCCAGGGCTGAATAACACGTTAGTGGGCGTGGGGGGCCACCGGCGGGCTCCCGGGGTGCGCCCTGATCCAGGAGATGCGCTCGCGGCTCTCGTCGTCCAGCGGCGTGTAGATCACCAGCCGTGTCTCGGGCGGCGACGCCAGCGCCATGCTCGTGGAGATCGTGCGCACCTGCCCGGCCGCGGAGTGCTGGAAGATCTTCATCCGGCTTCCGGGCCGAGCCACGTCGTGGGTGGCCCACATGCTCGCGAACTCCGGGCTGACGGCCGACAGCCGCCGGACGAAGTCGGTCCAGGCGGGCTCTCCGAGGTGCCGTCCGAACCCCGCTCGCAGGGTGGCCACCATCTGCGGCAGTTCCTCCGCGCGGTTGACCACCGGGCTGCAGCACTGGCCCACGGCGAAGATCTGCCACAGCGCGTTGCGGGTGGCGGGAGGCTCCGACGTCAGGCCCGGGAACAGCGCGCTGTAGGTGCCGTTCCAGGCCAGCAGGTCGTAGCGACCGTTGTAGACCGCGGCCGGCAGCGGGTCGAGATGGTCGAGGATGAGCTGGGTCTCCGGTTCCAGCTGCCCGCAGACGTCGGGCTGGGGCACGGTCGGCACGTCGGCGAGCCGGTAGAGGTGCTCGCGCTCGGCCTCGTCCAGCTCGAGGGTCCGGGAGATCGCGTCGAGCACCTGGACGCTGACGTTGATCGGCCGCCCCTGCTCCAGCCAGGTGTACCAGGTGACGCCGACTCCGGCGAGCATGGCGACCTCCTCACGCCGCAGGCCGGGGGTACGGCGGCGCAGGCCCGGGGGCAGACCCACCGCGTCCGGGGTGATGCGGTCACGGCGGCTGCGCAGAAAAGACGCAAGCTCGGCCCGGCGGGCACGCGGCTGGGTCATGGTCATCGCCCCATGCTGGCCGATGGGCGGCCCGCCTGCCAGGTGCTGTCAGTACCAGGATCGGCAGGCTCTCGTTACCGGTATCCGCGCGGGCCCATCGTCGTCCCCATGACCGCGATATCCACCCGGGCTCCGGCCCTTCGCACTCCCTGGCTGCTGACGGTGATCCTGACCGGGCAGTTCATGGCCATCTTGGACGTCTCCATCGTCAACGTCGCCTCCCCCATGATCCGCTCCGACCTCGGCACGTCCGGCTCGGCGCTTCAGATGATCACCTCCGGCTACACCATCGCCTACGCCATGTTGCTGATCACCGGTGCCCGGCTGGGCGGCCGGTACGGCGGGCGCCGCCTGTTCCTGTACGGCCTGGCGGGGTTCACCGCCGCCTCCCTCGCCTGCGGGCTGGCCGCCTCCGCCGAGCAGCTCATCGCCTTCCGGCTGCTTCAGGGCGCGGGAGCGGCCCTGATGGTGCCGCAGGTGCTGAGCATGATCCAGACGAACTTCGAGGGGGTCGCGCGTGCCCGCGCGCTCAGCCTCTACGCCACGGTGATCTCTGGGGCCGCCGTGGTCGGCCAGGTGCTGGGCGGAGTGCTGGTCTCCGCCGACCTGCTGGGAACGACGTGGCGGCCGGTCTTCCTGGTCAACGTGCCGATCGGGCTCGGCCTGCTCGTCGTGAGCGCGAGGCTGCTGCCCGGCGGAGGTCCCCTGCGCCACCGCGCCCTGGACCTGCCCGGTCTGGTCACGCTCTCCCTGGCGCTCAGCCTTCTGGTGGTGCCGCTGGTGCTGGGTCACGAGCAGGACTGGCCGCTGTGGGGATGGGCCGCGATGGCCGCGAGCGTGGCGTTCACGGGGATCTTCGCGCTGGTCGAGCGGAGAGCGGCCGCCCCGCTGGTGCCCGCGCGGGTGCTCCGGGCGCCCGGGGTGGTCACTTCCGCGCTGGCCATCTTCGGGGTGATGGCGACCTACGGAGGATTCCTGTTCAGTCTCGCCCTGCATCTTCAGGGTCCCCTGGGCGACAGCCCCCTGCGGGCGGGCCTGACGTTCGTTCCCGGCGCGGTGGCCTTCGCCGTGGCCAGCCTCAACTGGCGGCGGGTCCCCGAGCGCCTGCAGCGCCGGATGATCGTCGCCTCCTTCGGGGTGGCCGCACTGGGTTACCTGGGCCTGTCGCTGGCGCTGAGCGGCGGCGGTCACGGCCAGCCGCTTCTCACCGTGGCCCTGGCCGTGACCGGGTTCGGCCTCGGCGGGGCGTTCAGCCCGGTGCTCGCGATCGCGCTCACCCACGTGGCCCCCGAGGACGCGCCCGACGCCAGCGGGCTGTTCGTCATGATGGCCCAGCTCGGCCAGGTCGTGGGTGTGGCCACGTTCGGCACGCTGTATCTGAGCGGGGGTTCGGCCACGAGCACCGGTGTGGCCCTGGCGGTCACGGCGCTGGCCACCGGGGCGTGCGCGCTGCCGCTGCTGCGGCGATGAGCCCCCGCGGAAACGGCCCGCCGTCACGGGCGGGGCGCACCGCCACGGGCAGGACACACCGCCACGGGCGGGGCGCACCGCCACGGCTCCGCACGCTGTCACGGACACGGCGGGCGGAGCCGTACCCGCTCACGGACACGGCGGGCGGAGCCGTGCCCGCGACGGTCAGACCGTCCGCCGCCAGACGTCGATGGCCAGCACCTGGCGCATGCCCACCGACAGGTACAGGTCCAGCGCGGGTGTGCTGTTGTTGGCGTCCACGTGAAGGTAGGTGCCGACCCGGCCGCGCCGGGCGTCGGCGGCGAAGGCCCTGCGCAGCATGAACCGGCCGAGACCCCGGCCCCGGAAGCCCGGGAGCACGGCCAGCTGGCGCACGTAGCCGCAGTTTTCCTCCCCGGCGAAGGCGTTGGTGCCCAGCAGCATCGCCGCCGGTTCGCCGTCGACCCGGGCGACCGTCAGCTGCGACCAGTCGGTGCTGGCCGAGGCGTCCAGGTCCCGGTACCACTCCTCGTAGTCCTTCGGGGTGAAGCCGAAGTGCTCGGCGAAACCGGCCTGCTGGACGGCGTGTCCCTGGCGGCGCACCTCCTCGGTGACGCCGTGGTCGACCGACAGCCCCGGCGGGAGATCGGGCTCGGGGACCGGCGTGCCGTGGTCGGCGCGGAGCCGGATGAAGCTGGTCGCCGGGCTGAACCCGCGTGCCGAGGCGATGGCGCGCTTGCCGCTGTCCTCCCGGTACAGGCCGATGTCCATCACGGCCCTGTCGTGGCCGAGCTCGGCGGCGATCTGCCCGGCCCGCTCGGTCACGGTGTCCCAGAGCGGGCCGGTGAGCCCCGACGCTCCGGGGTGCACGACCACGTCGATGTCCACGTTGTCGCTGGTGCCTTTGCGGCAGGCCCAGGCCCAGGCGACCAGGCGCCGTGACCCGTCGTGGACGACCCAGCCGTCGGTCTCCTTGTCGAAGGCGGGTTCGTTCAGCTGGTCGACGACGTCGTCCAGGGTCATGTCCGCCTTGCCGATCACCTGCGTGTCGCACAGGGAGATCAGCTCATGAATATCGCCGGCGTCTTCGGCCAGGGGCCGCCGGGTGACATACCCGGCGGCGGTGGGGATTGTTTTCATGGAGCCAGTCTCCTCAGCGTGACTTGAATCTCGCTGGGTCCCGGCTTGGTCTCAGTCGAGGGCCGGGGCCGGAACCGGGGTCTTGGCCTCGCCCGCCTGCTCGGGGGCGGCGCCGCGCAGCGGGATCTCCTTGATGAAGGCGGCCAGCAGCGGCACCAGGACGGCGAACAGGATCGCCCACCAGAACACGTTGGAGATGGACGAGGCCAGCGACTCCAGGAAGCCGGTCCGCACGTTCGCGGGCAGCTTGTGCAGGGCGGCGGGGTTGAACTGGCCGCCGCTGGAGGCCAGCTTCTCACCGGCGGGGCCCAGCTTTTCCGTAAGGCTGGAGGTGAGCTGGTTGTTGAAGACCGCACCGAACAGCGAGACACCGAACGATCCGCCGATGGAGCGGAAGAAGGTGGAGGAGCTGCTGGCGACGCCCAGGTCCTTCTGCTCCACGCTGTTCTGCGCGATCAGCATGGTGGTCTGCATCAGGAAGCCCATGCCGAGGCCGAGCACCGCGATGAACACGCCGGTCTGCCACGAGGGGGTGTCGACGTCCATGAGGGACAGCAGCCACATGGCGACAGCCATGATCACGCCACCGAGGACCGGGTAGACCTTGTACTTGCCGGTCTTGGTGATGGCCCGGCCGACGAAGAGCGAGATCACCATGGCCGAGCCCATCATCGGCAGCAGCAGCAGGCCGGAGTTGGTGGCCGAGGCTCCCTGGACCGTCTGCTGGAACAGCGGCAGGAAGTTGATGGCGCCGAACATCGCGAAGCCGAGCAGGAAGCCGACCAGCGAGATCAGCGTGAAGTTACGGTTGCGGAACAGGTCGAGCGGCATGATCGGCTCGGCGGCGCGGCGCTCCACCGGGACGAACAGCGCCAGCGTGACCACGGCGAGCGCGCCCAGGCCGATGATCTGCGGCGAGCTCCACTCGTAGTCGTTGCCGCCCCAGGTCGTGATGAGGACCAGGGCGGTGATGCCGATGGAGAGCAGGATCGCGCCGAGCCAGTCGATGCGGTGCTCGGTGCGGTACTTGGGCAGCTGCAGCTTGACCGCCAGCACCGCCAGGGCGATGAACCCGATGGGCAGGTTCACGTAGAAGGCCCAGCGCCAGTCGAGGTGGTCGGTGATGAACCCGCCGACGAGCGGGCCGGCGATCATCGCCAGCGACATCACGCCGGCCATCATGCCCTGGTACTGACCCCGCTCGCGGGGCGGGACGAGGTCACCGATGATCGCCATCGCGTTGACCATCAGGCCTCCGGCGCCGAGCCCCTGGAGCGCGCGGAAGGCGATGAGCTGGGTCATGCCGCTGGAGGGGCCGCCCAGCATCTCCGACCCGGCCATGCCGCAGAGCGCCGAGCCGATCATGAAGATCACGATGGAGGCGAGGAAGATGTTCTTCCTGCCGTACAGGTCGCCGATCTTCCCCCAGATGGGGGTCGACACGGTGGTGCCCAGCACGTAGGCCGTCACCACCCAGGAAAGGTGGGTCAGTCCACCGAGCTCGCCGACGATACGGGGCATCGCCGTACCGACGACCATGTTGTCGAGCATGGCCAGGATCATCGCGAGCATCAAGCCCGGCAACACCACCATGACCTCACGCCGCCGCCCCGATGCGGCTGCGGTCTCCGTCACTTCCTTGCCCCCTCAATAAAGGATCTTACTTACTTGCCGACCGGCTAGTGTCGGATATGCTGGGAATGTAGGCCTCCTACTTACCGGCCGTCAAGTAGATTTCGCCGCAAAGGGAACCATGAGGGAAAACGCCGATACCCGGACCCGCATTCAGGAGATCGCTCTGAAGCTCTTCAGTGAGCAGGGCTACGAGACGACCTCCCTCCGCGAGATAGCGGAGGCTCTCGGCGTGACCAAGGCCGCCCTCTACTACCACTTCAAGAGCAAGGACGAGATCATCACCAGCCTGGTGGAGGCTCGGCTGCACACGGTCGAGGAACTGATCGACTGGGCCAGGACCCGGCCCCGTACCGACGAGACCCGCCGCGAGCTGGTCCGTCGCTACTCCGAAGACCTGTACCGAGGCCGCCACCACGAGGTCATGCGGTTCTTCGAGCGCAACCAGGCCGCGCTGAAGGACCACCCGGTGATGGAGAAGACCCGAGACCGGATGTTCGAGCTGATCACCTTCCTCGTCGAGCCGGACGATCCGACGGCGATCCGGCTGAAGAACTCGATGGCCCTGTTCGCCCTGCACGCGTCCTGGTTCATGCTCAGGGACGACACGCTCCCCGACGACGAGCGCAGGGCCGCCGCCCTGGAGGTCGCGCTCGAGCTCGTCCAGCGGTGAGCGTGCTCATCGACCCGCCGAACTGGCCGGG
Organism: Streptosporangium sp. NPDC000396; assembly: GCF_042898655.1. NCBI lineage: Bacteria > Bacillati > Actinomycetota > Actinomycetes > Streptosporangiales > Streptosporangiaceae > Streptosporangium > Streptosporangium sp. NPDC000396. The sequence continues at coordinate 84,062 of NZ_JBIAZA010000025.1, read as the reverse complement.
TCCCCGCAGCCTGCTCTGGTCACATCTGGTGAGCGACAGCTCGATCGAGGAGTTGCACACCTTCGCCGCCCTGCTGGGCGTGCCTCCGCGCGCCTTCGACCGTGACCACTACGACGTCCCCGAGACCGTCTACGGGCGGGCGGTCGCGCTGGGCGCGGAGGCGGTGTCATCGCGTGAGCTCGTCACCCGTCTCATCGCCTCCGGCCTGCGCAAACGCAAGGTCCGCCGCTGAGTCGGCACCTCACGCATAGGTGCCGGCACACCGGGCAGGGCGCCCTCTGGAAGAGAGTCTTACCTCCAGGGGGAATCATGCTCAACGACAAGACGATCGCGTTCCTCGTCGCTCCGGAGGGGGTCGAGCAGGTCGAGCTCACCGAGCCGTGGGACGCCGTCATGCAGGCGCGGGGCACGCCCAGGCTGATCTCCACCCAGCCGGGCGAGGTCCAGGCGTTCAACCACCTCGACAAGGCCGACCGGTTCCCGGTGAACGAGACGATCGACGAGGTGCTGGCGGACGACTTCGACGGGCTGGTGCTGCCCGGCGGCGTCGCCAACCCCGACATGCTGCGGACCGTGCCCAGCGTCGTCCGGTTCGTGAAGGACTTCTTCGACTCGGGCAAGCCCGTCGCGGCCATCTGCCACGCGCCCTGGACCCTGATCGAGGCCGACGCGGTGCGCGGCCGGACGGTCACCTCGTGGCCCAGCCTCAGAACCGACCTGCGCAACGCCGGGGCGGACTGGGAGGACCGCGAGGTCGTGATCTGCACCTCGGGCCCGAACACCCTGATCACCAGCCGCAGACCCGACGACCTCAAGGCCTTCTGCCAGGCGGCCCTGGACGCGTTCTCCGCCTAGAAGACCGCTGAAGACCTTGTTCGGTGCTGTGTGACCGGAGTGCGGGAGGGGTCATCGCCTGGCCGGCGACCCGCTGGAAGAACACCGGGCCCGGGCGTCAGGATTCCGGCGGCAGGAACACGTGCCAGTTCTGCTCGCGGCCCACGCGCAGGGGGACCGGGTCCCAGGAGTGGAGGAATGCCGCCGTCCACTGCCTGGTTGGCCCCTCGCCTTCCCTTCGTACGGCTACCGCGTAGAGCGTGCTCGCATCCGGTGGGACGCCGCAGGCCGCATCGAGCACATCCTGAACTCCCGCTCCCGTGACGAGCGGAGTTCGTCGAGCTGGCCACACCGGATGACAGCGAGTTGCCGGGTCCGGCCGCGACGCCGGGCCTTCGTGAGCTGCCGTTTTTCGACCATGCACAATCTGTTCGCAAGATGTCATTAACAGGAGATCCAGCACCCCCAAAATTCGGTCATGAAGCAGCTCCTCGCGCTCGCGACCGCAGCGGCCCTCGCGCTCCCGGTCTCCCCTGCATCCGCGCTCGGCAGCACGCCCGGCGCGCCCGGTGCCGGTGACCCCTACTTCCCCCAGCAGGGCAACGGCGGCTACGACGCCGGCCACTACGAACTCGCGCTGGACTACAACCCGAGCTCCAACAGCCTGGCCGGGACGGCGACGATCAGCGCCCGCAGCACGCAGGCGCTGAGCCGCTTCAACCTCGACCTCGTCGATGACCTCACCGTGCACGCGGTGACCGTCGACGGGGCGGACGCCTCATTCACCCGGGACGGCGACGACCTCGTCGTCACCCCGGCCGCCGCCATCGCGTCCGGCCGCGATTTCACAGTCCTCATCAGGTACGGCGGCAAGCCCACCCACGTGCTCGACCCCGACGGATCGCGCGACGGCTGGATCAGGACCAGCGACGGCGTCTTCAACGCGAACGAACCTCAAGGCGCCATGACCTGGTATCCGGGCAACCACCACATGATCGACAAAGCCACTTATCGGTTCACGGTGACCGTGCCCGACGACCGCGTCGCGGTCGCCAACGGCGACCTCATCTCGCGAAGCTCCAGCGGCGGGCGTACGACGTTCGTGTGGGACGCACGCGAGCCGATGGCGAGTTACCTCACGACCGTCACCGTCGGGAAGTTCCAGCTGACCGACACCAGGACAGGCAGCGGCCTGCGCAACATCGTCGCCGTCGATCCCAAGCTGGCCGACAGCGCGAAGAACCTGGCCGACCGGCACGGACCTGTGATCGACTACTTCAGTTCGCTCTTCGGCCCCTATCCGTTCTCCGCCACGGGCGCGATCGTCGATCACGAGCCGAACGTGGGCTACGCCCTGGAAACGCAGACCAGACCGATCTACCCCGTGGTGCCGAGCGAGCGGCTGCTCGCGCACGAGCTCGCCCACCAGTGGTTCGGCAACTCCGTCACCCCGACCCTCTGGAAGGACATCTGGCTCAACGAGGGCTTCGCCACCTATGGGGAGTGGTTGTGGCAGGAGAAGATCGGCACTCGTACCGTCCAGGCATCCTTCGACCAGGCCTATGCCACCCCCGAGGACGACGAGTTCTGGCAGACGCCGACCGCCGACCCCGGCGGCCCGGCGAGTCTCTTCCATGACCCCGTCTACGACCGCGGCGCCATGACCCTGCACGCTCTGCGCGGCGCGGTCGGCGACACCACGTTCTTCTCGATCCTGAGGACGTGGGCGAGCGAGCACAGGCACGGCAACGCCGACACCTCCGCCTTCATCGCCCTCGCCGAGCGTCTCTCCGGCAAGCAGCTCGATGCCCTTTTCGACGCCTGGCTCTTCAAACCCGGCAAGCCCACCCTCTGATCCTTTCTTGCTACGGCCTGCGCTCCGGTTCCGGGCGCAGGCCGTAGCCTGATTCATCGATTGATCAACGCGCTGCACGACCCGGCGGCCGGGTACGGCGAGGCGGCCGGTGGTTGACACCGCCGGGGCGAGGCTCGGCGCGCGGAGGCGGTGGCTCCGCCCGGTTAGGACGGATCAGGCAGGGCAAGGCACTAGGGGTGGACCGGCTGAAGGAGGAACTGTGGAGGCCACGATCGCGTTGCGCCTGCCGCGTGACGCCGCAAGCGTTCCGGTCATCAGGCAGCTTCTGGACTCGTCGCTCTGCACCCTGGGGGTGGAGCCTCAGATCCGGGATGACATCCAGCTCATGCTCTCGGAGGCGTGCTCCAACGTGATCCAGCACGCCACCCCGAGTGATGACTACATGGTGAGTGCCGAGCTTTTCCGCGACCGTTGTGTGATCAAGGTTGTGGACGCGGGGGACGGCTTCGACTTCTCGGTGGCGCGTGCCCCCTCCCCCACTTCCGAGCACGGGCGCGGACTGCTCATCATGAAGGCCCTCGCCGACGACATCCGTTTCGTCAACCGGCCCGAGCAGGGCTCGATCGTCTGCCTGGAGAAGGCCCTGCGCTTCGTCGAGGACGCCCCGGGCCGGTCACTCCTGCTCAGCGAGGAGCTTGAGTTCGGACAGGGCGTCGCGGAGATGATCGGTGATGATCCACACATCGGGAACCATTTCCCGGCAGGCGATCACGCCAACGTCAAGTGAGCCGTCGTATGAGAAGACGGTGATGTTGAGACCACCGCTGACATCGGTGATCACCGAGACGGGGTGATAGGAGAGCAATCGGGCTCCGCTCACGTAGAGCGGGATCTGCGGGCCGGGGACGTTGGAGATGACCACGTTGATCGGCCCCGCGGTCTCGGCCAGCATGTTGAAGGCGGCACGTGCGGCCAGGCCGGTCAGGGCGGAGGGCATCATGTCGCTGACCTCCTGGAGCCAGCTGGCCGGGGCCAGCGACGCGCGGTCCTTGATCAGGGCCATCGCGTCCCGTACGGCCCGCAGCCGTTCCACCGGATCGGCGATCTGCGTGGCCAATGTGGTGATCATGATGGTGACCTGGTTGCCCTCGCTCTGGTCGCCGGGGGTTCGCAGCGAGAACGGCACTCCCGCGACGAGCGGCTGGTCCGGCAGCGCGTCATGTTTGAGCAGCCACTGCCGCAACGCCGCCGCGCACAGGGTCATCACCACGTCGTTCACCGTGACGCCGAAGGCGTTCTTGACCTGTTTGACCTCCTCCAGCGGCAGCGCGGTAAAGGCGAACCGGCGGTGGCCGCTGATCCGGCCGCTGAAAGGCGTGCGGGGGACGGCCAGGCGGGGCAGCGCGGGCGTCTGGGCGCCGTCGGCGTCGCCGTACAGGCGGTTGACCAGATCCCGGGTGACCCGGGAGACCAGGCCCGCTCCGGGCAGCTGGGAGAGTATGGGGATCTCATCCAGGTGGGGTATCGCGTTGACCAGGAACTTCACCGTGTGCGCCGGGTTGAGGGCGATGTTGGCCGCGCCCCTGATGATCATCTCTTGCGTGTCGACGCGCTCCTCGGGCTCGCTCCCGGGCGCCATCGCGATCTCGGCGGGTTCGGGAGAGATGTCCAGGAGGGCGGCCAGGACGTTGGCACCGGTGACGCCGTCGATCGCGGCGTGGTGGACCTTCATGTAGAGGGCCGTCCGGCCGCCGGCGAGGCCGTGGATCAGATACATCTCCCAGAGCGGACGGTGCCGGTCCAGGCGGCGGGCGTGCAGCCGCGCGACCTGGTCACCGAGCTGTCTGTCGCTGCCCGGCGCGGGCAGCGCGATCTCACGCACGTGGTAGTCGAGGTCGATCCTGGATTCCTCGGTCCAGTACGGACGGTCCAGGCCCAACGGCACGAAGGCGAGCCTCCGCCGGAACGGGGCCGCCAGGTGGAGCCGCCTGGCCAGCAGGGAGAGGAGGTCTCCCCGGGTCAGCTCGCCGGACAGGATGGCCAGCCCGGCGATGTTGGCGACGTTCGTCGAGGTCTCGATGTTGAGGAACTGCGCGTCCACCGCGCTGAGCTGGCGCACCGTCTACCTCCCGGAAGTCCTGGCCCCATTCTTCTCCCGGCCGGTCGCCACGGCCAGCGCCGCCAGTGCGACGAGAAGCACCATGGAGACGACGAGAGCCGCCAGCCAGATGAGCCCGAAAACGACCACGATGGTGATGATCTCACTGATCGGCTGCCACACCGCAAAGCTTTGCCCGGATTATCCGCACCTATACCGCGTTCCAGCGGGTGAGCTTCACCGCGAGGTGGAGTTCTAACCTGTGGGCTCCATCCTTCAGGCTCCGCCCGGTGAGCTCCTCGATCCTGGTCAGGCGGTAGTAGAGGCTGGTGCGGTGCAGGTGGAGCAGGCGGGCGGTGTCTTGCGCGTCCCCCCCGGCGTCCAGGTAGGCCTCCAGTGTGGCGAGGAGCGTCGGATGCTCACGCAGCGCACCGAAGGGGATGGCCGTGGGCTCGGCGAGCAGCCGGTAGACGCCCAGCTCCGGCCAGCAGGCGACCGGACCGAGCGCCGGTTCGGCCGCCGCCGCTCTGGCCGCGGCGACCGCCTCCCTGTGCGCCTGCCCGGCCGACTCCAGCCCGGGATGGACCGCGCTGACCCCCGCCCCGCCCCGGGTCCTGGCAGCCAGCAGCTCTCCCAGCGCCCGCGCGTCCTCGCCCCCGTTCAGCAGCAGTACGGCATGCCGGTCGACGATCGCGAAGGCCGGAGGGCGGCGCAGCCGGGCGAGTTCCTCGTCGATCGCCTCACGCAGGTTCCCCGAGCCGCCCCGCAGGGCCAGGACGCGCAGCGGCCCCTCGCCGAGCACGGCGGCCGCCCGCCGTACGGTGATCTCCTCGCGGAGAAGACGGCGAAGGGTGTGGGAGCTGCCTCCGTCGTCGAGGAGAGCCGCCACGAGCGTCGCGTCCCGCGCGGTTCTCACCAGTTCCTGGGGGCTCAGCGGGCCGTCGCCCTCGATGACCCAGAGAGAGCCGACGCGCCTGTCCCGGTGGAGCAGCGGCACGCAGAGCCTGGCCGCCATGCCCAGTGCGGGATTGGCGGGAATCCTGACCGGCTCTCGGGCCGTGGCCACCCCGTGGGACTCCTGCCAGGCCTCGACCTCGGCCGGGACCGATCGGGACAGGATGGCCTGGGCCCGGACCTGGTCGACCTCACCGTGATGGGCGCTGTGCGCGATGACCCGGCCCTCGGGGTCGTCCACGGCCACGCCTCTCCCGACGGCCACGGCCAAGGAGTCGAGGAGAGTCTGAACCTCATCCGCGATCATCGGCAAATTCTACAGATGTAGGAAGAATCTCCACTGGCGGAACGATGAATGTTTCCGGCGTGAGCCGTACCGTCGCATCCATCTCCTCCCGAAAGGAACCACCGTGGAAGAGTCCAGCCGAGTCGCCCCCTGGGCACCGCCCCGGGCGCAGCGGCGCCTGGCGGAGCTGGAGTCCGAGCTGAGCGGGCTCGGCCTGCCCGAGGTCACCCGGCTGGTCGACGCGGTGCTCGCCGAGCATCGGGGCCGGCTCGACGAGGACGGCGTCGTACTTTACGCGGGCACCAACACGATGAGCGAGCAGGCCCGCGCGGCCCACGACGTCTCGCTGGGCAGCCGCCCGTCCATGGGCTGGCCGGGAGAGAAGTTCCAGACCGGCCTGGACGAGCTGGACGTGCTGGAGGTGCTCGCCCCGCTCCAGGTCGCGGCGCTGATGGGCGGCGAGTTCGCCGAGGTCAGGCTGCAGAGCGCGACGATGGCGAACCTCGCCTGTTACACCGCGTTCGCCCGGCCGGGCGACACGATCGCGGTGCTGCCGGAGGCCGCCGGCGGCCATGCCAGCCACCACGCCCAGGGCGCGGCCGGGGTCCGGGGCCTGCGCGTGGTCGATCTGCCCTACGATGCCGAGCGGTTCGCCATCGACTACGACGCGCTGGCGCCGTTCCTGCGCGAGCGGCGGCCGGCGCTGGTGGTGGTCGGGGCGAGCCTGATGCTGTTCCCCCACGACGTCGCGCGGGTCCGCGCGGCGTGCGACGAGGTGGGCGCGATCCTGATCTACGACGCCTCGCACGTGGCGGGGCTGATCGCGGGCGGCCGGTTCCAGCGTCCGCTGGACGAGGGCGCGCACCTGGTGACCATGTCCACCTACAAGTCCTTCGGCGGCCCGCCCGGCGCGGCCATCGTGACCCGCGACGAGGATCTCGCACGCCAGGTGTCCGCGGCCGCCTACCCGGGTCTCCTCGCGAACTACGACGCCTCCCGGCTGGCCCCGCTGGCCGTGGCCGCCGCCGAACACGCCGCCGGGGGTCCCGTCTACGCCGACCGCTGCATCGCCAACGCCAAGGCGCTGGCCGCGGCGCTGGACGGCGAGGGCTTCACCGTGGCGGCCGCCCACCTGGGCTGGACCGTCTCCCACCACGTGGCGGTCGACGCCGCCGCGTTCGGCGGCGGAGACGAGGCGGCCCGGCTGCTGGCCGAGGGCGGCGTCTACCTCAGCGGCATCGGCCTGCCCGACCAGGCCCCGGGCGAGCCCATGCGCGGCCTGCGGATCGGCACCCAGGAGGTGACTCGCCGCGGCTTCGGCCCGGAGAGCATGCGCGAGGTCGCGGCGCTGATGCGCCGCCTGCTGATCGACGGCCAGGACCCGGTCAAGGTCCTCCAGGACACGGTCGCCCTGCGGCGGTCCATATCATGAGCCCGGACCGGCCCGCTTGACCCCCTGGGGGCTCGCCCCCCTGGCGGGCCGGTCCGTAACACCTTTCCGGCCGGGATCTGCGCGCATCGCCGATGACGCGGTACGGCGGCGCGGCCTCTATCCGACCCAGACGGTCTTGAGGTTGCAGAACTCGCGGATGCCGTGCGCCGACAGCTCCCTGCCGTATCCGGAGTGCTTGACACCGCCGAACGGCAGCTGCGGATACGAGGTGACCATGCCGTTGACGAAGACCGAGCCGGCCTCCAACTCGTTGGCGAAGCGCTCCTGTTCGGTCTCGTCGGTGGTCCAGGCGTTGGAGCCGAGCCCGAAGTCGGTGACGTTGGCCAGCGCGAGCGCCTCGTCGATGTCACCGACCCGGTACAGCGAGGCCACCGGGCCGAAGACCTCCTCCTTGAAGATCCTCATCTCCGGGGTGATGTCAGTGATCACGGTCGGCTCGTAGAACCAGCCGGGCCGATCCGGGCACGCTCCCCCGCACAGCACCCGCGCGCCGCGTCCCGCGGCGTCGGCCACCATCTTCTCCACGTCGTCGCGCCCCTGCCGGGTGGCGAGCGGCCCCACGTCGGTCGACTCGTCCATCGGGTCTCCCACCCGCAGCGCCTCCATCAGCGCCACGAACCGGACGGCGAAGTCCTGGTACACGTCGGAGTGCACGATGAACCGCTTGGCCGCGATGCAGGACTGGCCGTTGTTCTGCACCCGGGCGGTGACCCCGGTGGTGACGGCGTCGTCGAGATCGGCGGACGGCATCACGATGTAGGCGTCCGACCCGCCCAGCTCCAGAACGGTCTTCTTGACCTCGCTCCCCGCGATCGACGCGACCGATCGGCCGGCCGGCTCGGAACCGGTCAGGGTGGCCGCCACCACCCGGCGGTCCCGCAGCACCGCCTCGACCTGGCCGGATCCGATCAGCAGGGTCTGGAAGCAGCCCCGGGGGAAACCCGCCCGGGCGAACAGCTCGTCCAGGTAGAGGGCGGTCTGGGGAACGTTCGACGCGTGCTTGAGCAGCCCCACGTTGCCGGCCATCAGCGCCGGCGCGGCGAATCTGATCACCTGCCAGAGGGGGAAGTTCCACGGCATCACCGCGAGCACCGGCCCGAGCGGCTGGTAGCGCGCGTACGCCCGCCGCGCACCGACGGCGGGCGCGTCCGCGGGCTCGTCGGCCAGGAACTCCTCAGCGTGGTCGGCGTAGTACCGCATCGCCCGCGCGCACTTGGCCGCTTCGCTCCGGGAGGCGGCCAGCGGCTTGCCCATCTCGGTGGTGACCAGCCGGGCCACCTCCTCCTGCTCGGCGTCGAGCAGGGCGGCGGCGCTCTGCATCCAGGCCGCCCGCTGCTTGAAGTCAGTGGTCCGGTAGGTCTCGAATTCGGCGGCGGCGAGTGCGAGCCTCTGGTTCAGATCATGCTCACTCAGCGGTTCGAAGGTCTTCAGAGTCTCACCCGTGGCCGGGTTGATCGTCGCGATCGCCATCGGTACCTCCTCGACGGCCGTCGCCTCGGGCGACGGAACAGTCGGATTTGAGAGCCGTCGGACGGGGACGGACCGGCGGCGCGGCAGGTGTCGGCACGGACGTGCCGCCCTGCCGCGGCGCCGTCCGCACGCGGCGCGAACAGGGAGATCACGTCCTGTCCCCCTTCCCATCAGTATCCGCTCCGCTCCGCAAAAAACGGGCGCAAGGATGGAAAACGGATAGACGTACAGATAGTGGCTTCTATAGGGGAAATCAGGAAAGACAGTGACAGATGTTTGGGAATGCCGAAATGGGTACGGCTGTCAGTGATTTCCCTACTCCGGAGGTAAGGCCATGAGTGCCGAACGCGGCAGCGCCAAGCACGGCCCGCGCGTCGATGAGTACCAGAAGCACGAGACCCAGGGTGTCGTGCGGAGCGGCGGCTCCACCCACGCCGAGGAATGGGCGGACCCCGAGGGTATACGGGACCCCGCGGAGGAGCTGTCCCCCAGGAGGCATCCGCCCGGACACGAGCCCGGCACCCCCGAGGGAATCACCCCCGTCGACGTCGAACGCCGCAGCGCCCTCGCCAAGTGGCTGAGTGACGCCCAGTGGCCGGCGGATCGCGACGATCTGATGGAGCACGCCGAGACGAGGCTGGCTCCCGACGAGCTCGTCGAGAGCCTGCGCGACCTGCCCGACGGAGAGTTCCACAACGTCGGCGAGGTGGCGAGGGCCCTCGGGCTCGGGGCGGAGCGCCGCCGCTGGTAGGGCCTCTCACATCCGGTGGCGCCCACCGCCACCGCAGACCGCGCCCCGTGACACGGCGACGAGTTCGCCGCCGCGGGGCCCGGCCGGGCCTGCCCGGGTCCTGACGGCTCCTCACCTCCGCCGGAGACTCCGGGCAGGCCTTCGCGCCGGACTCGCGGGCAGATCTCGTGACCGACTCGCGGGCAGATCTCGTGACCGACTCGCGGGCAGACCCGAGCAGACCCAGGCAGGCCTTCGCGCCGGGTCAGAATCGGCCCCGAACGGGGCCTTTCGCATGGGCCAGCCAGCGCCAGCGCGGGATCTCGGCGACGACGCAGGCCACCGCAAGCACGCTCACCGCGAGCGCGATCGCGGTGTACCAGGCCGCCCAGGAGGAGATCACGGCGGCGGCGAGCTGCATGAGGACCAGGGCGACGGTCACCGGGCCCGGCACGGGGACCATCCCGTGGGCCTTGTCACCGGGGGTGGTGAACACGGTCGGCAGGCCGATGAGGATCACGACCGACAGCAGGGCCACGGGAACGGAGACGGACCAGAGGGCCCAGGGCGTCGCGACCCAGGCGACGAGTTCGGTGGCGAAGCGGAGGACGGAGGCCAGACGGCTGTCGGGGGCCTCTCCTCCGGGGCCGGTGCGCTGGTTGGGCATGGCCGCACCGTAGTGGAGCGCCGCCGGCGGCCGGTCACCGGGTCGCTCCCGGCCCGGCGGCGCTGCGAGTTTTCCCTCGTGATCACCGGAGGACGGGCCGTCCCGTCCTCGTGACGCCGCGCGGCGGCCGGGCGGGCAGGCCGGAACCCGTAGGCGGAGGGTCAGTCTCGCACCCTGCCGGAGGAGCGGAACAGCTTCGCCGCGAACATGACCACCACGGCGACCAGGCCGATGATCAGAGCCCACTTGATCAGGCCGAAGAGAACGCCCATGAGCGAGCCGAGCAGGAAGAAGGCGAGCACCACGGCCGCCACGATCAGCAGAATTCGTCCCATGCGTCCACGGTATGCCCCGGTCAGGCCCGGCGGCAGGTCCGCGAACGGATGTCAGGGACAAGTCAGGGTTCTCCCTCAAGGGACGTGCGCCTCGCCGTGACGGGCCCGATCCGAGGGTGGCCGGGGCCCGGCGTGCGGGTGAATTCCACGCAATCAAGAAACACGTGGACGGAATGTCCGTAAAATACGGATCTTTCTGATACGCATGTGACTTGAGGGATAGCAGTGACAAACAGCACGACCGGTCTTACCCGCCGCCGTCTCCTGCAGGCGAGCGCCGGGGTCGTCCCCGCGCTCGCCCTGGGCGCGGCTCCCGCGCGGGCGTCCGCCGAACTGCTCACCTCCGGGGTCGTCCCCCCGGAGCTGGTGAGCTTCGACAACACGATGAAGAAGTACATCACCGAGCGCCAGATCGGCTGCGCGCAGCTCGCGGTCGCCCGGAAGGGAAAGATCCTGCTGGCCCGCGGGTACGGCACGTACTCGCGCTACATCAGCCCGGACCGGCGGTTCTTCGCACCTGTGGGGCCCACCTCGCTGTTCCGCGTCGCGAGTCTGAGCAAGCACATCACGGCGACCGCGATCATGCGTCTGGTCCAGGACGGCAAGCTCAGCCTGACCGCCCCGGTCACCACTCTTCTCGGACTCTCGGCCGAGGCCGACCCCCGGCTCGCCCAGGTGACCGTGCTGCGCCTCATGCAGCACCTCGGCGGCTGGGACCGAGGCGTCTCCAAGGACCAGCTCTGGCTGGACCACACGATCTCCGCCGCCCTCGACACGCCGCTGCCGATCGGCCACGCCGACATCATCCGCTACGCCACCGGGCGCCCCCTCGACTTCGACCCCGGCACCAAGATGGCCTACAGCAACTACGGCTACATGCTGCTCGGCCGGATCATCGAGAAGGTCTCCGGCATGACCTACGAGTCCTACGTCAAGCAGAGGCTCCTGGCGCCCGTCGGCGTCACCCGGATGCGGCTCGGCCGCAGCCTTCGCTCGGAGTCCTCGACGGGCGAGGTGAACTACACCTCGAAGTACACCAACAAGACCGTGCTGGACGGCTCCGGCACCGTCGTGCCCTACCCCTACGGCGGCTTCAACATGCCCAACCAGGACGCCAACGGCGGCTGGCTGGCCTCGGCGGTCGACCTGGTGAAGTTCGCCATGGTCTTCGACGCCGCCGGCCCCGTCCTCAACTCGACCTCGATCGCCAAGATGTTCGCCAAGCCGGAGATCGGCGTCAACGAGAACGGGTCCTGGTACGGCGGCGGCTGGTGGGTCCGGACGGCGGGCAGCGGCATCAACACCTGGCACAACGGGTCGATGCCCGGCACGTTCAGCTTCCTCGCCCGGCTGAGCAACGGCGTCTCCTACTGCGCCGTGTTCAACCGCCGCGAGGAGGAGGGGTCGCCCGACTTCGACTCGATCGACCCGCTCCTCGGCCAGGCGGCGGGCGCGGTGACCTCGTGGCCGACGACCGACCTCACCTCCAAGTACTTCTGACGCGCCCTCGGGGCACGGCAGGCGATGCCGAGTGGCGCCGTGACCGCCCACGACGCCACCCCGGCCCCGCCGCTCCGACTCCCGGAGCCGGGTTCTCACACCCGCTTCCCGCCACGCGGCGGGAAGCGGGTCCACGGCCAGGCTCCTAGTCCAGGGCGGAGCGGCCTCCGACGAGGGGCAGCCTGACGGAGCTGCCACCGGGCTCGACCGACACGTTGGTCCCGGCGGGCAGGCGGAGGGTGAAGTCGTGGTCGGTGGAGATGAGCACGACGCCGATCCGGTGACCGGCCTTGACGACGTAGTCGCTGGGCTGGAGATCGAAGTCGAAGTCGTAGAACCGGCCCTCGCGGAGCAGGTCGGTCCGGGAGGCGGAGTGACGGTTGCGGACGTCGAGCCAGCCCCTGGTGATGATCTTGTAGGGGGCGGTCACCGTGACGTGCTCGGCGAGACGGGCGCAGCCGGTGTCACCCGGCACGCCCTGGCCGTAGCAGACAGGGGTGTCGCCGTAGACGACCTGGCCGTAGGCGCGGGTGTCGGTGCCGTAGTCGACCAGCAGGGCCGTCAGGTACGGCGAGCGCCCGCCGGAGAACGCCGCCCTGATCGAGACGTCCGGGGTGCCGGAGAGCCGGGCGTCCTTGGCCAGGACCGGCGACAGGTAGGCCAGCCGGTTGGGGTCGGTGGCCGTGACGTTCTCGGCGAGCTGCTCGGCGGTACGGGTGCTCTGATCGACGAAGGACTCCGTGGCGTGGCCGTGTGAGCGTTCCCGGCTCAGCGTGCCGTTCTGCCCGCCCGTCCCGGCGGCCAGGCTCAGCCGTACGTCACGGGTGCCGGGCAGCGGCCACGAGGCGTGCTGGGCCCACTGGCCCGGGCCCGACTCCACGTCCGCCTGCGGCTCGTCCATGATTCCGTTGCGCAGGCCGTACAGGTAGAAGTCGAACCAGTGGTGAAGCTGGCGCAGCCACTCGGCGTTGCGGCGGGCGTAGGAGAAGGGGTTGAAGTGCGCGCCCTGGTGCAGCCAGATCTTGCGCGGCACGCCCTGGCGGGCGAGGGCGTTCCACCACTGGACGGCCTGCTTGGTCTTGACGTTCCAGTCGTTGAGACCGTGCACCAGGAACACGCTGGCACGGACCTTGCGCACGTCGTTGAGGTAGTTGCGCTGGTCCCAGAAGGCGGAGTAGTCACCGGTGACGCGGTCCTGATCTCGCTCGATCTGGTCCATGAGCGCACCGCAGGCCTGCTCGGCGTTCTGGCGGGTCAGGACGTAGCGGGCGAGCACGTCGGCGTCCTCGCCCTGGTAGCCGCCGGGGGCGAGCACGCCGCCGTTGGCCCGGTAGTAGTCGTACCAGGAGGAGATGGCGGCGATCGGCACGATCGTCTTGAGCCCCTTGACGCCGGTCGCGGCGACGGCGTTGGGCAGGGTGCCGTTGTAGGAGACGCCGATCATGCCGACGTTCCCGGTGGACCAGTCGGCCTTGATCTCGTTTCCGGACTCGTCGAACCCGCGGGCCCTGCCGTTGAGCCAGTCGATCGCCGCCTTGGGACCGGCGGTCTCGTTGTCCAGGCCGGTCGTCGGGCAGCCGGTCGCGCGGCCGGAGCCGAGGTTCTCCACCAGCGCGATCGCGTAACCGCGCGGGACGAAGTAGTTGTCGTAGTAGCCGCGGAAGATCGTCGCGGCCGCGCGGGCCCTGACCGAGCTCTCGTCGAGGCCGAACATCTCATCGCGCAGGTCGTTGAACTTGTTGCGCCGGTATTCCATGCCCGCCGGGTCGGAGCCGTCGAGGTCCACGACGTGGTTGGGCACGTCGTTGCCGCCCGCGTAGTAGGGGCTGGCCTCCATGATGACGGGCACCTTCAGCCCCGTGGCGGTCTCCTTGGGCCGCATGATGTCGACGGCGACCCGGTCAGGCAGGCCGTCGCGGTCGCTGTCGACACCGGCGACCTCGACGAACACGGTCTGGGTCAGGGCGTCGGCGCGGGAGTAGACCGGCTGGGTCTCGTCGTTCTCGATCGGAGCGGTCACGGGTTGCGCGGCCGCGGCAGGCAGGGCGCCGGAGGGTACGGCCACCGCCAGGGCGATGAGGACTGTCTTCCATCTGTGCATCGAGGGGGGCTCCGGGGGATCGATGGAAATCTGACGACTCCGTCAATCTCCTTCGAAGCAATCTTGACATGCAAGATCCAGGAGGTAACGAATTCGATCGGCCCGGGACCGCCCCCGTAGGTCTCGCCTAGCCCGCGTTGCGGGCGAGCTCCAGGGCGTAGGCGTGAAACCAGTCACCCGGCCGGGGCTCTCCCCTGTGGCAGTCGCCGTCGGACTCCCCGGGGCGTTTGACCCACAGGTAGGCGTCCACCCGCTCATGGCCGGTCCTGGTCGTCGGCTCCACGCCGAGTGCCCGGCCCTTCGGGTTGCACCACGAGTCGTCGCCCTCCCCTTCGCGCAGCGGGCCGTTGCCGTTGCGCGAGGTGTCGATCACGTAGTGCACGCCGCCGAGCCCGTCCGACAGGCGCCGGGCCGCGGCGGTGCTCTCCTCGGTGCTGAAGAAGTTGCTGACGTTGAAGGCGAAGCCGTCCGCCTCGGTCACCCCTGCCTGCCGCATCGGCTCGATCCAGCTGCCGGCGTCGGTGATCCACCCGGCGTTTCCGGCGTCGAGGTAGACCCGGGTGTTGGGCCGCTCCTTCAGCGTCCGCACCGCTCCTCGGAGGAGGTCGAGACGCTCGGCGGCCCTGCCCCCCTGGGTGCAGCTGTCCAGGATGTGGGCCAGCGCGTCGGGCTCGACGACGACCCAGGCGGGCCGGTCGCCGATGCCTTCGGCGAAGCGGCCGATCCAGTCGCGATACTCGTCGGCGCTCGCGGCGCCGCCCGCCGAGAACCTGCCGCAGTCGCGATCGGGGATGTGATAGGCCACCAGGACCGGCACCTGGCCCTTCTCCTGCGCCTTCGCGGTGATGTCGTCGACCCTGCCCTGCGGGTCCTCGTCGCCGATCCAGATCGCGTTCGGCCGGTCGGAGATCTTCCGGATCAGCGCCGCCTCCTCGGCCTTCCCCTCTCCCTCCAGCCTGCGGACCTCCCCGGCCGCGGCGCCGTCGGGGTCCACGTAGAACCGCGTCTGCGCGAGGCTCACCGGGCCGGGATCCTCCGCGCAGGCCGCCGACAGGAGGGCGAACGCCAGCGCGGCGGCGGCCCGGCCGTACCTGTTCATCGATCTCCTTGAACCTGGACCCAGCGGGCGTGGGACGGGGTGCCCTTCGCGGTCACTCCGAACATCATGTACCAGCCGGGCGGTACAAGAGCTGGGTTGGATGGGATCGTCACGATGATTCCGGTCGGCACCCGGGTGAAGTCCAGCTTGACGGAGCGCTGCTCCACGTCCGTGACGTGGGTGACCGCGCTCGGCCGCATCAGCCGGACCTCCTTGATACGTCCGGCGTCGGGAGTCTTGAACCCGGCCCGGCGTCCCAGGCGAACCACCTGCCGTCCGTCGGTGAACACCGGTGCCTTCTCGCCGTTGTGCAGGTAGGGCGGGGTGTAGATCTCGACCCGCTGGTCGAACGAGCCGGGGATCGATCCCGCCTCGTCGGCGAAGAGCGGATCGGATCCCATGCTGAGGACGCGGCCGTCCGGCAGCAACAGGCCCTCGGCGTGGTAGTTGCGGCCCACCGCGGGCGCCGCGGCCTCGTGGAAGCTGTTGCTTCCCGGGCGGTAGACCTCCGCCCGGAGGACGTCGCTGGCGCCCCGGCCGCGGTAGTCACCGGACCCGTTGAAGGAGAACACGGTGTCGTCGGGCAGCAGCACCGCCGACGGGTAGCGCACGGGATCGGAGAGGTTCGGGCCGCGGACGTAGCGGGGCTCGTTCTGCTTGAGATCGATGATGGCGGTCCGATCGGTGGCGTTCTTCTGACCCGGCTGGCGCTCCCCGACCGGGCCGCCGCCCATCACCATGACCCGCTGGTCCTGCGCGGGAGGCAGCAGCACCGAGGCGCCGGTCTCGTTGAGCTCCGGCTCGGGCAGCCCGGTGACCGGCGTGAAGGCCTCCATCTCGTCCGGCGCCACGCCGCTGACGGCGCCCTTGGTCTTCACCAGGTGATCGGTGTCGTGGCGGTAGTCCCAGATGCCGGGGGGACGCAGTGCGAGCTGGCCCGGACCGTACCCGGCGTTCATCCCGGAGAAGAAGAGGGTGTCGTTGTCCAGCAGGAACAGCGCCGGATACGTGGGGAAGAAGCGCTTCGGCCCGGGCTGCCAGGTCTTGGTCCGAGGGTTGTAGATCTCGTTGTCCCTGGTGACCTGTCCCACGGTGTCCAGGCCTGAGACCGCCATGACCCTGCCGTCGGGCAGGGCGGTCATCGTCGGGTACCAGCGTCCCTCGGACATGTCCTGGACCTTGACGTAACGCTCGGCGACGGGGTCGAACTCGTAGGCGTCCTTGATGCCCTGGAAGTCCTGCTTGTCGAGCGTCATGCTCCCGCCCATGGCGTACAGGTTCCGCTTCTCCCGGCCGACCAGCCCTTGGATCTCGTATTTGACGAAGCCGCCGGGCGAGGTGAACAGGCCTTGCGCGCCCTCCACCACGGATTCGGCGAAGACCTTGGTCTCGCTGGGGGTGACCACGGCCTTGCCCCGCACACCGGTCTCGACCTTCTTGGCGGGAAGCACCGTGACGTGCGCGGTGGTGCGGTAGAGCTGCCCGTTAGGGGCTGCGAGGAGGGTGCCGGGGTGCAGGTCCCGCCTGATGTGCGGGCTCTCGTTCTTCACCACCAAGGCCCCACCGGCCCGCTTGACCTTGCTTTTGAGCACCTCGAAGCGGAGCGTGCCACCGGCGATGAGGAGGTTGCCGTCGGGCAGCTGCACGTGACCGGCGCAGAAGAAGTCGACGGGCGTGTCGACCAGCTTGAACTCGCCGGGCTGCCCCGGCTTGGCCGGATCCCAGAGCAGGGTCTTGAAGGTGCCTTTCGCGAAGTTGGCGGCGTTGTTGCCGGAGCCCGCCACGATGAGCACCTTGCCGGTTCGCAGCAGCGCCGCGTGGATGGCGTTGACCTTGAACTCGTCGGGGACGTCCAGGAAGCTCCAGTGGCCGTAGCGCGCCTTGTAGTCGTCCCGGTTGATCTGGTAGTCGTGCCACTTCTTCGCGGCGAACCCGGCGACCGCGGGCAGGTTGACCCCGACGATCGCGGTCACCACCCCGGCGACGATCAAATTCTTCCGCAGGCGGCTCAACGGTCACCTCTGCTGGTCCATGCCCAGGTCACCAGAGGGCCCAGGCAGATCACGAGGGCGAGGATCGCCCAGAGGGTCATGACCAGGTGCACATGACCGGTCCAGAACAGGGTGAGCAGCAGTCCTCCGCCGAAGACGACGGCCCACCACAGATGGATGCGGAAGGTGGCGAGCCGGTCGGGGCTGGCCGAATCACCCTTGGGGGTGACCACGAACCTGCTCGGCAGCCGCAGCACGGCCCCGGCCAGCGACGCCACGTAGATGGGGGCCGACAGGGCCGACATGACCATCCCGGCCACCCCCGAGGAGCCCTCCGGCTCGTGCGGGCTGACGTTGTGCCGCCGGTTCCAGGTGTAGAGCATGACCTGCAGCAGCGCGGCGTCGCCGTACAGCATCAGCCACACGTCCATGGGCACGGTCACGCCGGAGCCGCCCACCGCCATGAAGAGGGTCGCGCTCAGCCCGGCCAGCAGCCAGTTGAGGGCGGACATCGGGTAGAAGGTCACCATCAGGGTGTAGTTGAACAGCCGCCCGGGAGACAGGCGGAACGCCGCCCGCCAGAACTGCTTGAGCAGCGTCTCGTAGGTGCCCCGGCTCCAGCGCAGCTGCTGGCTGAAGAAGTCGGTCCACGACGACGGCCCCTCCCCCACGGCGAGCACGTCCGGGGTGTAGACCGACATCCAGCGCTGCCCGGTCTCCGGGTCCCGGGAGCGATGGATCTCGATGCCGGTGGCCATGTCCTCGGTGATCGAGTCGTACAGGCCGCCGACCTGCTTGATCGCCCGAATCCGCACGGCGTTGTTGGTGCCGACGAACATCGGCGCCCCGTACCGGTTCCCGGCGCGCTGGATCAGGGAGTGGAACAGGAACTGCTGGCTCTCGGCGGCCTTGGTGACCTCGGCGGTGTAGTTGCCGTAGACCTGGGGGCCGACCACGAAGGCCACCCGGGGGTCGCGGAAGTATCCGAGCATGCGCTCGCAGAACTCGGGCAGCGGCACGTGGTCGGTGTCGACGGAGACGAAGAAGTCGTAGTCGTCGCCGTGCGCGGCCAGCCAGCTGTTGTAGTTGCCGTGTTTGGTCTTCGCCCGGAAGGGGCCCTTGGGCCGGTTCCATTCGGGCACGCCCTTGCGGGTGAAGTGGTGCGCGCCCAGCCAGTCGCACAGCTCGCGGATCTCGGGATCGTCGCCCTCGTCCAGCAGCCACACGTCGAGCACGCCGTCATGGCGGATCTCCAGGGCGGCCGACAGGGTCGCCCGGACCATCTCCAGCGGTTCTTTGCCGGGCACGCAGGTGGTGATGAAGGCCACCCGGCTGCCGGGCTCGGGCGGGACCGGGACCGGGTCCCTGGCGGCCAGCATGGCGTGCACGTTGGAGACCACGTTGACCAGGCGGAACATCTCGATCAGGGCGATCGCCACGAGCATGATCTTGTCGGCGACCGGCAGGTACCACGGGAGCGTGCCGTAGGGGTCGGGACGCACCGTCCAGTGCTCGGGCAGGAGCAGCCAGCCCATCATGGTGAACTCCACGACGAGCGCGGAGATCATCAGCAGCACCGCCCGCACCCGGTGCGGCTCGCTGGCCAGCATGGACCGGTACTGGACCCGGTACGGCCGGCCCGGCTCCGGCTCGGTGACGGGTCCGGCGAGCTGGCTGAACCGCTCGTAGTCGTAGAGGACGATGCTCTCAAGGTCGGCCGACGGTTTCACCGGTTGGACAGCCCCACTGAACGCACGACGAAGACCAGCACTATCCCCCCAAACGAGTCGGCATCGGCCGCCCCGCGCAAAGACACAGTCGAGCCCAGCCAAGATCGCCAAACAGGCACACATCATATTCCCGACAGGTGCCTCAAATCTCACCTATCTCGACAGACGAAAGAACACACCACAACACCACCGCCCTCACCGGTAACCGGCGGATCCTGCGACCTCTCGGAAACCCCGGATGGGGGCGCACGCCGCCCTCGCCGTCTTCGCGAAGGACCCCCAGGGCGGGGAAAACCCGTGTCCGGGACGGGCGCCGGGCTGGCAAGGTAGGGCGGATGGAAGCACAGTTCGTCCCGGATCGCCTGGTGCTGTCGGTCGTGGTCGGCTCGCGGGCCTACGGGCTGGACACCGAGGACTCCGACGTGGACCGGCGCGGCGTCTACGTGGCGCCGACCCCGCTGTTCTGGCGGCTGGCCAAGCCGCCCACGCACGTCGAGGGGCCGCTGCCCGAACAGTTCTCCTGGGAGGTCGAGCGATTCTGCGCCCTCGCGCTCCAGGCCAACCCGACGGTCCTGGAGTGCCTGTGGTCGCCGATCGTCGAGCACGCCACCCCGGCCGGTGAGGAACTGATCGCGATCCGGGACGCCTTCCTGTCCGAGCGCGCCCACCAGACCTTCGTCGGATACGCCGACGCCCAGTTCCGCCGGCTGGACCCCGGGCGTCCCCGGTGGAAGCAGGCCATGCACATGATCCGGTTGCTGCTCAGCGGCCTGCACCTGATCCGTCACGGCGAACCGCTGGTCCGGATGGACGCCCACCGCGACCGGCTGCTCGCCGTACGGCGAGGCGAGGTCCCCTGGACCGAGGTCCGGCGATGGCGCGAGGAACTGGTCGCGAGCTTCGACGGCACGAGCGCGCTGCCCGGCGAACCGGACCGGCAGCGCGTCGAGAACTACCTGGTGAACACGAGAAAGGCAGCCCTTTGACCGCCACCCTGCCCCCCTGGCTGGCCGAGGTCCCCGCCGAGCAGCCGCACTCCCCGGCCTTCGTGACGGTCAGCGGCGCGCATCTGTACGGCTTCCCCTCGGTGGACTCCGACGTCGACCTGCGTGGCGCGCACATCCTGCCCCTGGAGGAGGTCGTCGGCCTGCGCACCGGCCAGGAGACCATCACCCGTTCCTGGGAGCGGAACGGCGTCGAGGTGGACCTGGTCACCCACGACCTGGCCAAGTTCTGCGGCCTGCTGCTGCGCCGCAACGGCTACGTGCTGGAGCAGCTGCTCTCCCCGCTGGTGGTGGCCACCTCGCCGATCCACCAGGAGATGATCGCCGCCGCGCCCGGCTGCCTCACCCGCCACCACGCCAACCACTACCTGGGCTTCGCCCGCTCCCAGTGGCGCCTGTTCGAGCGCTCCGGCGAGCTCAAGCCCCTGCTCTACACCTTCCGGGTGCTGCTCACCGGCATCCACCTGATGCGCACCGGCACCCTGGTCGCCGACCTCGGCCGGCTCACCGCCCTGACCGCCGGTGCCCCGCCGTACCTCCCCGACCTGATGGCCGCCAAGCGCTCCGCCGAGCACGCCCCGCCGCCCACCGGCCTCTCCGACCCGGTACGGCTGGCGCACGACGTCGCCCGCCTGACCGCGGAGCTGGAGGAGGCCAAGGGCGCCTCCCGTCTCCCCGACGCCCCCGCCTCGGCCGACGTCCTGCACGACCTCGTCGTCCGCACCCGCCTCGCGGTCCGGGTCGCGCCGTCCTGACACCCGCCGGGAGCTCCTCACGCGCCCTTGAAGAGCTCCCACCAGGGGTCCACCAGCGGCACGTCGCCGACGTCGACGCGATCGCCCGGACGCGGGATCGCGAGCCGGACGTCGCGGGCCTTGGACTCGCGCCACAGCCGGTCGACGGGCTCGGCCCACGGGTGGAGGGCCAGGGTGAAGGTCGCCCAGTGCACGGGGAGCAACAGCCTGCCGCCCAGATCGAGGTGGGCGTTGACCGCCTCCTCGGGATCCATGTGGACGTCGGGCCAGGCGGGGCTGTAGGCGCCGATCGGCATCAGCGTGAGGTCGAACGGGCCGTGCGCGGCGCCGATGCCGGAGTAACCGTCGAAGTAGCCGGAGTCTCCCGCGTAGAAGACCCGCTTGGACTGCCCGGCGACCACCCACGAGCCCCAGAGCGTGGTGTTGCGGGTGAGGGCGCGCCCGGAGAAGTGCCGGGCGGCGGTGGCGACGAACCGCAGCCCCGCGACGTTCGCCTCCTCCTCCCAGTCGAGCTCGACGATCCGCGAGGGGGGCACGCCCCAGCGCTCCAGGTGGGCGCCGATGCCCAGCGGAACCAGGAAAGGGGCGTTCTGGACGGATGTGAGCGTTCGTACCGTCGCCCGGTCGAGGTGGTCGTAGTGGTCGTGGGAGATCACGATCGCGTCGAGCGCCGGGAGGTCCGCCAGCGCGACCGGCAGCGGGTGCAGCCGCCGCGGGCCGACCAGCCGCGAGGGCGACACGCGCTCGCTCCACACGGGGTCGAACAGGACGCGCCGCCCCTCGATCTCCACCAGGGTGGTGGCGTGGCCGTACCAGACGACGCTCAGCCCGGTCTCGGACGGCGGGGTCGACGGGGAGGTCACCAGCGGGACCGGCCCGGCCGGTCTGCGGCCGTCACGGTTGAAGATCAGCTCTTGGAGCAGCTCCGGAAGGCTGCCCACCGGTGGGGTGTAGGAGCCGGGCACGGGGTTGTGGAAGACACCGTCACGAAAACGCGGCGAGCGCGTCATCCGCGCAAGCCGCTCCCCCGAGGCCCGGCCGCCCAGCTCGGCGGGGATCTCCCGCACCGCCCAGCCGACCGCGGCCAGCGCCAGCCCGCCCGCGACGAGGCGTCCCACCGATCCTTTTCCCGCCATCCGGCACCACTCTCCCGAAAGTCCAACCCATACACGCAACTGATCAAGGGCCACCGGTGTTCCCGCCGCGCCTCGGGCGTCCCGGATGTCACCCGGGGGTCCCCCCCGTTCCCACCCCGGATGCCGCGGTCACCGGTGTTCCCGCTCGCGGGTCCCGACGCCTCAGGCATTCTGGGCGTTCCTCGCCATCCCTACCCCAGATGCCGCTCGATGGTGGCCACCTTGGCGTCCATGCGGCCCTCCTGCCCGGCCCGGATGTCGGCCTTCAGCACGAGGCTGACCCGACCGCACCGCGCCTCGACCGCCGCTACCGCGTCCTTCACCACGCCCATGACCTCCTCCCAGGTCTCCCCCTCGACCGTGGTGAACATGGCGTCGGTCCGATTCGGCAGTCCCGACGCGCGGACCACCCGCACGGCCTCGGCGACGAGTTCGCCGACGTCCTCCCCGGCTCCGATCGGAGTCACGCTGAACGCTACGAGCACCGACATGTCTCATCCTTCCGTCAGATCTGCTCGGCAGTGGATTCTCCCTCGGCCAGGAGCCCTCCAACCGGCGGTCAAGAGCCCTCCACCCAGCCGACGTCCGCCCGGTCTCCCCGCCGGACGGCGCCGGGCCTGGTCGCCCGCATGATCACACCGAACTTGTTCTCGTGTTCCTGGATCAGCCACTTCTGCAGTTCGGGCCAGCGCTCGCGCCCGTCCGGGTCCCAGCTGGGCACGGCGCACCGGATGCAGGGTCCCGCGTTCTTCCCGGCCACCGAGAACTCCACCTCGCCCACGGTGATCGTGGTGCCGGGCCCCCAGCTCTCCTCGGCGAACGCGGGCGCGTCGAGTTCGAGGTGGAGGTTGGGCCTGAACCTGCGCAGATCGACCGACGCGCCGAGTTCGGCCTCCAGCGCCGCCAGGGAGGCCTCGAAGGTGACCAGAACGGTCGGTCCCCGGTCCTGTTGCCCGTCGGCCGCGCGCAGGCTCAGCGGTGTTCCCAGCGACTTCGCCAGCGCGTCCACCAGGCCGGGATCGCGCCACTCCCAGACGGTCCCGTCCGGGGCCGTCAGCGTCGGCGTCCCGTCATCGCCCCTGTAGGCGCTGCTCCAGTGGAGCATCTCGGCGCGCTGCCGCACGGTCAGCCTCTTGCCCGCGTGGTTGTCCCTCTCGTCGATCAGCGAGTAGGCGCGGTCCCCCGCCATCCCCCGCTCGTCGAAGCGGGCCTCCAGGAGTTCCTCACCCCGCAGCGACTTCACCGGCCATCTCAGGAGTTGCCGCACAATTCCCCGATGTCTTGTCATGCACTAAAAATAGCGATCATACGTATATGAAGGCACGAATCCCCCGCACCATCGCGGAAGCCGAGGCGATCCAGGACGAACTCCGCCCGCTGCTCGACCTGACGGGCCCGGGGCCCCTGCGGCCCGCCAGGGTCGCGGGAGTGGACGTGGCCTACGACGGGGAACGGCTGGCGGCGGCGGTGGCCGTACTGGACGGGACCACGCTGGAGGTCGTCGAGCAGGTGGCCGTGAGCGGCCGGGTGGCCTTCGACTACGTCCCCGGCCTGCTGGCCTTCCGGGAGCTGCCCACCCTCCTTCAGGCGCTGGACCGCCTGACCGTCACCCCCGACCTGATCGTCTGCGACGGGTACGGCCTGGCCCACCCCCGCCGCTTCGGCCTCGCCTGCCACCTGGGCGTGCTGACCGGCCTGCCCACGATCGGCGTCGGCAAGACCCCCTTCGTCGGCTCCTACCCCGACCCGGCCCCCGAGCGAGGCTCCTGGACCGACCTGACCCTGGACGGTGACGTCGTCGGCCGCGTGCTTCGCACCAGGAACGGGGTCAAACCGGTCTTCGTCTCCGTCGGCCACCGCGTCGACCTCGACACGGCCTGCAGCAACGTGCTCGCCCTGACGCCGAACTACCGCCTTCCGGAGACCACCCGCGTCTCCGATCGGCTGTCGCGAAAAACGCTTGTCGAAAATGTCACCTTCGACTGATTTGATCCTGTCAGCACAAAAGATGGGATAACTGTGAGCGACGACGAGTGGGTCGATACCATCGGCGCCTGGCGCGACACGAACCTGACGGAGATCAGAGAACGGCTGGCGGGCGGGTTCGACCCCGGCCAACGGCTTTCCTGGTTGCGTTCGACGCCTCTGCATCAGGCCGCCCAGGAAGGCGCGGTCCGGGTGATCGAACTGCTGCTGGCCTCCGGGGCGAAGGTGGACGCGGTCGACGACGACGGGGCCACCCCGCTCTGGGAGGCCGTGCGGTACGGCCAGGACGACGCCGTCCGGCTGCTGCTGGCCGCGGGCGCCGACCCCTGGCGACCGTGCATCGCCGGGCGCTCCCCCGGCCTCCAGGCGCTCTTCACCGACCTCGCGGACCTGTTCGCCCACCTCCCGGGGGCCCCGCGCATCAGCCCGCGGCTCCGCGAGTTCCAGGACACCGTCGACGAGATGATGTTCTCCTACGAGGACTACAACGAGGACTTCTGCGTCGCCTTCGTCGGCGGCGTGACCGAGGACGAGGTCGTCCGCCGTCTCGGGGCCGTGCCGGAGCTCTGCCCGCCGGTACGGGCCGGGGCGTTATGGCAGGCGGAACAGGACTCCCCCACCGAGGTCCTGCGGGTCGCCAGCCCTCCCGGAGGCGGAGTCGCCCTCCTCCAGACGGGGGGCGCCCTGCCCGTCCACGATCATGTCGCCCGGCAGGTCACGACCGGAGGCGGAGTCCTGGCGGGCGCGTTCCCGTTCGCCGGCTCCTCGGTCGACATCTGGCGCGACGGCGTCAGCGTCGCCCGGCCCTCGGTTCACGATCAGCTCAGCGACGACAGCCTCTTCGAGCTGTGGATGTGCCGGTTCGGCGACTGCGGCGCGCACCCCTCCACCTCCGTGGAGCGCACCCTGGCCCTGATGACGTTGCTGACGGCCACCTACGTCACCGAGGAATGGCTGTGGAGCAGCCCGATGAGGTTGGTCCCGATCGATCCGCGACGCGACGGCCAAGGTGGGTAGAGTCGCAAACCATGGAAAAGCACATGATCACCGCGTTGTGGGAGGAGATCCCCGACGACGCCGACGATATCGCCCTGATCAACGGTGGGTTCCGGACCTACCTGTGCCTGTGCGGCACACACCTGGAGGATCGGACGGCCGCGGAGCTGCACGCGGCCGAGATCGACCGGTGCACCGCGTGCCTGGGCGCCACCACCGAGGAGGTCGTGCCGGGCTTCTCCCAGGAATGCACGTCCTGTGCCGGGACCGGCAGGCGCAACGTGCAGCTCGTCTGGGAGCTCGCCTGCGCCGAAGCCGAGACCATGATCACCGTTGACCTCGTCCGCCAGGTGATCGCCCCGTTCACCCAGCCGTTCCGGCTCTCCCAGGTGGCCGACACGGTTCGCGACACCCTCGGCCTCCCGGTCGGCCGCCTGCCCGTCGGCCCCCGTGTCCGCGACGTTCTCCGCAGCCTTGAGGCCACCGGCGAGCTCGTTCTGGTCTCCGCCCCGGACGAACTGCTCCGCGGGCCCACCATCGTGCTCTACCGCGACCCCTACTGGCAGCACACTCCGCGGTGAGGTTCCGCGGGCAAGGCCGTTCCGGGAGACCCGGGCCTCATCGGTGACCGGTCGTCACCACGAAGGCGGTGACCGGCGTGCCGGGTGCGTCTCCGGGCAGCCCCGCGGCTCGGGCTCCGCCCTCGCGACCGCCGATCATCCGCCGGACCCTCGTAAGATTGGGATATCCCGAAAAGTCAGGCGTGTGCTGCTGAACCGCGGAAGGTCTTCGCGGGACGTCAAGGACAAGGCGGTCGCCATGCTCCCCAGCCGATTGCTCACGTTGCCCGGAAACTCGCACGGCACGCGACGAAGCCGTGCGCGCGGGAGCGCGGGCGCCGCCGCCGGAGCCGCGCCGGTTCCATCCGCCCCGGCCGACCCGGCGGGACGGCGTGCGCGCGCTGGCGCACCGCGCCGGCGCCCGATCGGATGAGCGGCGAGGCTCGGCCGGGCCAGACGTCAACCACCCAGAAACAGGACGGGACGGACCCGCGGCGCTGGAAGGCTCTGCTCGTCTGCCTGATCTCCGGTTTCATGACGCTCCTTGACATCAGCATCGTCAACGTGGCGCTGCCCTCCATCCGTGCCGGACTGGACTCCCCGCAGAGCGACCTGCAGTGGGTGGTGTCCGGGTACGCGCTCGCGTTCGGGCTGGTGCTGGTGCCCGCCGGGCGGTTCGGCGACATGCACGGCCGCCGTAACGCGTTCGTCTCCGGCGTCGCCCTTTTCACCCTGGCCAGCGCGGCCGCCGGAGTCGCCCAGACTTCGACCTGGCTGGTCGTCGCGCGGCTCGTCCAGGGAGTGGCGGGCGGGGTGATCAATCCGCAGGTCAGCGGTCTGATCCAGCAGCTTTTCCGGGGTGCCGAGCGAGGCCGGGCGTTCGGGCTGCTGGGCGCCAGCATCGGCATCTCGACCGCGATCGGCCCGTTGCTCGGCGGGCTGCTCATCCGTCTCGGCGGCGAGCAGGACGGGTGGCGTTTCGTCTTCTACGTCAACGTGCCGCTCGGCATCCTGGCCATCGCCCTGGCGTATCGCTACATCCCACGCCGGGCCGGAGGGAGGCGATCGCGGGAGAGCATGGACCCCGTGGGCGTGCTGCTGCTGGCCACCGGCGTCATGCTGGTGCTGCTGCCGCTCGTCGAGGGGCGGCAGTGGCAGGGCCTGGGGAGGTGGCTGATGCTGCTCGCCGGCCCCGTCGTGATCGCCGGCTTCGTGGGCTGGGAGCGCTGGTACGGCCGGCGCCGCGAGCCGGTCGTCGACCTGTCCCTGTTCGGCAGGCGTTCATACGCCCTCGGCGCCCTGCTCGCGACGCTCTACTTCGCCGGTTTCACCGCGATCTTCTTCGTTCTCACCCTGTTCCTGCAGAACGGGCTGCACTACTCGCCCCTGGAGGCGGGGCTGGCGACCACTCCGTTCGCGGCGGGGTCGGCCGCGGCCTCCGTGGTGGGAGGCCGGATCGTCACCCGGTTCGGCCGCCCGCTGGTGGCGCTGGGGCTGGTGCTGGTCGTGGCCGGGCTGGCCACCACCGAGCTCACCGTGAACCTGGTCCCCGGCCGGCACGTGGCCGCGGCGATCGCGGTGCCGCTGCTCGTCGCCGGCCTCGGCAGCGGCCTGGTGATCTCGCCGAACCAGACGCTGACCCTGTCCGAGGTGCCGGTCGCCCAGGCCGGCACCGCGGGCGGGGTGCTGCAGACGGGACAGCGGATCGGCACCGCCGTCGGTATCGCGGTGGTCGGCTCGGTGTTCTTCACCGAGGTCGCCTCCTCGCACGGTGACCACGCCATGGCGTTCCGGCACGCGCTCCTGGTCACCATCGCCTTCGTGCTCGCCGCTCTGGCCGTGGCCCTCACCGACGTGGCAGCCGCCCGCCGCACCGACCGGGCGATGGCCGGATGAGCCGGTACGGCGGGCAAGCATGGGGCGTGCCCGCCGGACGTTCTCACGTCTCCTCAAGCAGGCCGCGAATCCCTTCAGGAAGCGGAGGAGTCACGAATCGTGCTCTAGCTCTTGTAGGCGATCCCGCCGTACATGAGCTGCTGGCCCACCGTGAGCTTCTCGGAGACCGGTTCGTCGGGTCGCCACAGGGGCAGGGGGACGATGCCCGGTTCGAGGAGTTCGAACCCGTCGAAGAAGGCGGTGATCTCCTCCTGCGTCCGGAATCTGCCGGTGCCGAGCAGCGCGAGGAACTTCCGCTCGGCATCGCGCGATTCCTGGGTGGAGGCGCAGAAGTGGGTGATGAACAGGTAACTGCCCGGCGGGACCGCCGCCATGTAGGCTTCGACGATCCCCCGGGGGTCTTCGTCGTCGTGCAGATGGTGCAGGATGCCGACCAGCAGAACGCCCACCGGACGGCCGAGGTCGATGAGGTTCTTGAAGGCCGGGTCGGTGAGGATGGCCGTCGTGTCACGCAGGTCGGAGGTGATGACCGCCGTGCGGTCGTTCTCCGCCAGTAGCGCCCGGCCGTGGACCAGCACCATCGGGTCGTTGTCGACGTAGACGACCCGCGAGTCCGGGTTCGCGCGCTGCGCGACCTGGTGGGTGTTCTCCACAGTCGGCAGCCCCGAACCGAGGTCGACGAACTGGGTGATTCCCTGACCGGACAGGAAGCGCACCCCCCGGCCGAGGATCTGCCGGTTGTAGGCCGCCACGTCGTAGATCTCGGGGACGACCTTCACGATCTCGGCGACGAAGGCGCGGTCGACCTCGAAGTTGTCCTTGCCGTTGAGGACGACGTCGTAGGCCCTGGCGATGCTGGGCCTGGTCGTGTCGATGCCGGCGTTCCACTCGCTCCGCTTGTCGACCACAGGGGTCCTTTCTCGCTATACCAGGGCGATTCAGATGATCATATTGGGTGGAGAACCCGCGAAATACGTCTTCTCACTATGATCACTATGAACGGACGGCGGATCCTGGATCCGGCGCTGGTGGGCCCCACAGAGCAGGCGAACGCGTGCACCTCGGAGGCTGGGCAGGCAGGCGTGGGCAAAGCCCGCCGCGCCCGGTGATCCGGCCGCCTATTTCCGCGAGTCGCTCACCACGGTGAAGGTGATGGCCGCCCGGCTGAGGCGCTCGATCAGCGCGTCACCCATGGCCACGGCCGTGGTGACCTGGCCGGAGACCTCGGGAAGGTCGTCGAAGGCGAGGCAGAGCGCCGACTCGGCGAGCATCTTGGCGGTCTCGTCATAGCCGGGGTCGCCGCCCGCGACCTCGGTGACGACACGCTCACCGCCGCCCTTTCCGAGGAAGGTGACCTTGAACCAGCTTCTGGCCCGCCGCTCGGGGCTGGGCCCGTCACCCGGTGAGATCCGGCCGAGCATCCAGGAGCGGATCGGGGGGATCTGGGCGAGCGCGGCGAGCGCGCCCACGCCCGCGACGAGGCCGACCGCCTCGGGCAGCCGCCTGACCGCGATGTGGTGGCGGTAGGTGAAGTCCGGCCCGTAGCGCTCCAGCGCGCGGGCCGAGCGCGCGACGATCTGCGGGTCGATCGAGGGAAGCGGAAGTGCCCAGCCTCCCACGTAACGGAACGATCCGGCGGTGCCGCGTGCCCTGCGTCCGGCCGGGCGTCCTTCGAGCTCGCGCCGGGCGAGCGCGGCCTGGGCGGTCTGCCGGGCGCGGGAGAACGCCATGAGGGCGGAGTGCGCGGTGCCGCCCGAGGGCCTGCCGTTCGCGCGGACGAACCCGCTCACCTCCAGCGGCACTCCTTCGGGGAGCCGCTTGACGGTGAAGTAGGCGCCGAGGTCGTGCGGAACGGAGTCGAACCCGCAGGCGTGCACGATCTTCGCCCCGGTCTGCCTCGCCCGTTCGTGGTGCTGGGCGAACATGCGGTCGACGAACTCCGGCTCACCGGTGATGTCGGCGTAGTGGGTGCCCGCGGCGGCGCAGGCCGCCACGAGCGGCTCGCCGTAGGAGACATAGGGGCCCACCGTGGTGGCGACGACCCGGGCCTGCCCGGCGATCCGCGCCAGCGAGGCCGGGTCCGTCGCGTCGGCGTGGAGCAGGGGCAGCTCGGGACGGCCGATCCGCTCCCTTACCGCTTCGAGTTTGGCCCGGTTCCGGCCGGCCAGGGCCCAGCGGCAGTCCGGACCGGCGTTGCGCGCGAGATAGTCCGCGGTGAGCGCCCCGGTGAACCCGGTCGCGCCAAAGAGCACGATGTCGTACGGGCGATCGTCAGGCATGGGCTGAGACTCCTCCCCGGAAGGGCCATATGCAAGCCGTACGAACCGAATGTGGTTCTGATCACCTCGGTGCGGGAGCGGGCACCGATGACGCCCAAACCTGAAAGCCCTCCGTGCCCTGGCCGGTCATGGAAAGGGATTGACCAGGTGGGCGGGGTCGCTCACGCTGCGTGTAGCTCTAAGTGTGAGCCAGACGACAGGAGGGCCCATGCCGCACATCGACCTGCCCGCCGGCGTCCCGGGAATCGCCGGGCTGATCCACTATCGGCCGGCGACCGGACATCTCCTGTCCGAGCTCACCGAGATACTGCTCCGCGGGGAGAATTCACTCTCCCGAGGGGAGCGCGAGCTGATCGCCGCCTACGTGTCGTCGCTGAACGACTGCGGCTTCTGCACCCGCTCTCACGCGGCCTTCGCCGCCGCCCAGCTCCCCGGCGGCATGGATCTGGTCCGCCAGGTCGCCGACGATCCCGACAACTCCCCCGTCTCCGAGAAGATGAAGACCCTGCTGGACATCGCCGGGGCCGTCCAGCGCGGCGGCCTCGACGTCACCCCCGAGCACGTCAAGTTCGCCCGGGCGGCCGGCGCCACCGACGCGGAGATCCACGACACCGTGCTCATCGCCGCCGCGCTCTGCATGTACAACCGCTACGTCGACGGCCTGGCCGCGTTCACCCCGGAGGAACCCGGCGCCTACTCGGCGATCGCCGACCGCGTCGTGGCCGACGGCTACCTGAG
This sequence comes from Streptosporangium sp. NPDC000396, assembly GCF_042898655.1. Lineage (NCBI taxonomy): Bacteria > Bacillati > Actinomycetota > Actinomycetes > Streptosporangiales > Streptosporangiaceae > Streptosporangium > Streptosporangium sp. NPDC000396. The sequence continues at coordinate 53,648 of NZ_JBIAZA010000025.1, read as the reverse complement.
CCTGGTTCCGGCCCGGCCCGCCGGCTGAGGTCGCGAGCGGAACGGCTTCCCTTCTCCTCCGTTTCGCAGCGGAAGAGAGCGGCGGAGGGGAAGGGAGCGGGTAGCGCGTTTCCTTCTCTTCCGTCTCCTCCACCCCGAGTCTGGTAGTTATTGGCAGGTGATGCGATTCCTCGCCGTCCCGGCGGCAGCCGTTCTCGTCCTCGCGTCCACCTCGGCGGCGGCCGCGGCCTCTCCGCGCCAGCCGCGCGTTCCGGCCGGGACGGCCGCCGGTTATGTGCTGTTCGACCGGCAGACCGGAAAGGTCGCGCTCCACCACGACGCGCACCGCAGGTTCCGGTCGGCGTCGGTGGTGAAGATCCTGATCGCGATCGACTACCTGGAGTCGCACCCGACCGTGCCCCGCAAGGACGGGGAACTGCTCAAGGTCATGCTGCGGGTCAGCGACGATGGAGCGGCGACCGCGTTCTGGAATCGCGGAGGCCGGGGGCGGATCGTCCAGCGGACGGCTCGCAAGCTCGGCCTGACCGACACCGCGCCCCCTCCGGCCGACAAGCCCGGCTTCTGGGGTTACACCTCACTCAGCGCGATGGACGTCACCCGGGCCTACCGCTACCTGCTGGAGCGCGCCGACCCCAGGGTCAGCGGCCTCATCCTCGGTCACCTGCGCCAGGCCGGGCAGTGCGGCTCCGACGGCTTCGACCAGTTCTTCGGCATCCCGCGCGGGGTCCCCGGCCCGTGGGCGGTCAAGCAGGGCTGGTCCGGGTACGGCTCCACGCCCCCGGTCCCCTGCACCCGCACCGGCGGGAGCCCGCCGGCGGGCGGCTCGCCCGCCACCGGAAGCACCCGGGCGGTCCGGGCCGCCACCCCGTCCGCCGTGGGCGCCCCCGCCGGGGTCGCCTCCCCCTCAAGCGCCGGGCCGGTCCCCGACCTGGGACGGCCGGTGCTGCACACCACCGGGCTCGTCGGCCCGAAGGAACGCTGGATCATGGTCTTGCTGACCGCGCACCCCGCCGGGACGAGCTGGCAGCGCTCCACCTCCCGGACGACCACGCTGGCCAGGCAGCTCTATCTCAGCGCGACCTCGTGACCCGCGGAGCCACGGACTCACCGAAGTGCGCGGCGGCGACCCGCTTCGGCACGGCCATCCGCCAGGCGTCGTGGACCAGCTCGGTCATCTCGGCCTCGTCGATCGCGGCCAGCCAGACCCGGACCCAGTTGTACCGCTCGTCGGAAGGGCGGGGCATGTGGAACTTCGCGGGCTCGGCCGCGACCAGCGCGGCCCGCTCCTCCTTCGGGAAGGCGAATCCCATCGAGGTCTCGTCCTGAGAGATCGCGATGTAGACGATCCTGCCCACGCGGAACGTCACCCGGTCTCTGACGATCTTCTCCTCGGTCCGGGGCAGCGCCATGGCCACGCGGCGGACGTCGTCACCTGTGATCATCGAGACGCCTCGTCGAGGGCGGCGGTGAGGCGGCGCAGGGTGCCCTGCAGGCCGGCGAGCTCGTCGAGGTCGAGGCCGGTGGCCTCAAGGATCCTGCCGGGGACCTCCAGGGCCCGCTCCCGCAACTCGGCCCCCGCGGGGGTGAGCCGTACCAGCACGGAACGCTCGTCGGCGGCGCTGCGCTCCCGGCGCACCAGCCCTGCCGACTCCAGCCTCTTGAGCAGCGGCGACAGGGTGCCCGAGTCGAGCCGCAGGGCCTCGCCGAGCTCCTTGACCGTCACCGGCTGACGCTCCCAGAGCACCATCATCGCCAGATACTGCGGATAGGTCAGGCCGAGATCGCGCAGTTCCTTGCGATAGACACCGTCCAGCGCCCGCGACGCGGCGTGCACGTCGAAGCAGACCTGGTTCCTCAGCAGCAGCTTCACGGCACACAGTATATCAATTTGACTGTCGACAATTTGATTGTGCACAATCTAGTTGCTCGCAACTCAATGAGGAGAACCCATGAACACGCGCTACACGGCCATCGCCACCGCCTCCGGCCGCGAGGGAAGGGCGGTGTCCTCGGACGGCCGCCTCGATGTGACGCTCGCGCCGCCGAAGGATCTCGGCGGCTCCGGCGAGGGCACCAACCCCGAGCAGCTGTTCGCGGCGGGCTACGCCGCCTGCTTCGCCAGCGCGTTGCAGCTGGTCGGCAGGCGGAAGAAGATCGACGTCTCCGAGGCCTCGGTGACCGCCGAGGTGAGCCTCGTGCCCGACGGCGAGGCCTTCGGGCTCGCCGTGACCCTGCGCGTCGAACTCCCCGACGAGCTGCAGGGCGAGACCGGCACCGCCCTGGTCGAGGCCACCCACCAGGTCTGCCCCTACTCCAACGCCACCCGGGGCAACGTCCCGGTCAAGCTGGTGATCGATTGACGCGCTCCTCGGGTTGAAGGCCCGGGGGTCTCGCCCGTGCCGCATGGGTTCATGCGGCACCTCGAGGGCTTCCTCGTTCACCAGGCCGTGCCACCGCACGCGGTGGTCTTACCTGCCCTCCGGAGGCGTTTAACCTCTCCGCCCGTCCGGCGGCGAGGATGTTGATCGCGGCGTTCACGTCCCGGTCGTGGACCGCGCCACACGAGCACTCCCACAACCGGACGTTCAGCGGCATCGACCCGGCGAGCGCGCCGCAGGCGGAGCACAACCTGGAGGAGGGAAACCACCGGTCGATCCGGTGGAAGGTCCGACCGTACAGGGCGGCCTTGTACTCCAGCATCCCGACGAAGGACGACCAGCCCGCGTCGTGCACGCTCTTGGCCAGCCGGGTGCGCGCCAGCCCGTTCACTGCCAGGTCTTCCACGACCACCGTTTGGTTATCACGGATGATCTTTGTGGATTCCCGGTGGTGGAACTCGCGGCGCGCGTCGGCGACCTTGGCATGCTGACGGGCCACGGCGGCGCGGGCCTTGACCCGGTTGTTCGACCCCTTCGCCTTGCGGGCGAGCGCCCGCTGGAGCCGCTTGAGCTTCTTCTCCGCCCGCCGCAGGAAACGCGGCGAGTCGATCTTCCGGCCGTTCGACAGGACCGCGAAATGGCCCAACCCGAGGTCGATGCCGGTCTCGCTCTCCACCGGCGGAAGGGGATGTCCGGCGGCCTCGACCACGAACGAGGCGAAGTATCGCCCGGCCGCGTCCTTGACCACCGTGACCGAGGAGGGTTCGGCGGGCAGGTCCCGCGACCAGCGGACCGCCACGTCCCCGATCTTCGGCAGGCGCAGTCTCCCGCCCGGCGTGAGAGCGAACCGGGCGTTCTTGGTGAAGCGGATCGCCTGCCGGTTGTCCCTCTTCGACCGGAAACGCGGCGGGGCGGCTTTCGACCCCTTCCGCTTGCTCGACAGGGAGGCGAAGAAGTTGCGGTAGGCGGTGTTCAGGTCGGCGAGCGCCTGCTGAAGCACGACCGCCGACACCTCACCCAGCCAGGACCGTTCCGGGGTTTTCTTCGCCTCGGTGATGACCAGCTTGGACAGGTCCCCGTCACAGAGGTACGGCAGCCCGGCCGCATGGGCTTCGGCCCGTGCGCGCAGCCCGTCGTTGAACACCACCCGCGCGCACCCGAACGCCCGCGCCAGCGCGGCACGCTGGTCGGCGTCGGGATACACCCGGTAGTTGTAACGAAGCCGCACCCGCTGATCATATCGTTGGCTTATGGCCGAGCATGAAGACATCAGAACCGGTAGACACTGTGTTTTTGCCCTACATGCGCATTTGGTCTTCATAACCAAGTTCCGGCACGAGGTGGTCACCGGCACCCACCTAAACCGGGTGGGGGAGATCACGCGGGATGTGCGCGCCGACTTCGAGACCGAGTCGCGCGAGTTCGACGGCGAGAGCGATCACGTCCACCCGCTGGCGAACTTCCCACCCAAGATCGCCCTGTCCAAACTCGTCAACTCCTCGTCAACTCTCTGAAGGGCGTTTCCTCACGCCGGATGCGCCGGGAGTTTCCCGAGTTGGCCCGCCACTGTTACCGGGCGAACAAGCTGTGGTCGGGCTCCTGCTTCGCCGGGTCGGTGGGCGGCGCCCCGATCGGCGTCCTACGCCGGTACATCGAGCGGCAAAACCGCCCGGATTAGGGCGCGCTCAGGCCCCGGGGGTCTTCCCACGCGGGCCTTCACCCCCGGGTTTGAAGGCCGGAGCACTGGCCCGCATTCTGGTAGCGCTCACGCTCGGCGAAGGGGACGGCGACCGGCGAACCCGAGATCCTCCCGGTGATACCAGCCCAGATCGCGGTCCCCTTCGAGCCAGCACAGCCGGACGGGCACCCCGTCCAGCTCCGAGGGGAAGTCCAGCAGCAGGGGCGCGATGCCCTTGACCTCGACGCCGTGAGCCCCGAACCAGCCGAGAATCTCCTCCAGCCGCGCCTCGAACGCCTTCGCCTCCGGCAGCCCGCCGAGCCTCGACGCCCCTCGCTCGCGGAGGTCCTGGGCGAGCTCCGCGAGATCGCCCCGCATGCTCACGAACTCACCGGCCCGCTCCAGCAGGGCGGGCATCAGTGCCCGCGCCTCCTCGACGGTGAAGATCCTGTCCACATTCGAACGTTAGCGCCTCGACGACGGCGCGGCCTACCGGTGCCCCGCGACGACCCGTGCCCGCCTCGGTCTCCCTCTCCGCCTCGGCGCCGATCTTCACTGGCTCACCGAAAGCCCCAATTTCTCCATAAATCCACTCATCCGACCTCCAGATAGGCATACTTTTGGGCAAATAGGCCATTTTAAGTGCCCACCTCGGACTCCGGGCGCACCGAAGTGTTGTCATGGGAATCCGCTTGCCAGAACAGCGTTTTTCCGTAAATCTGATACCCGTCATTCAGCCGCCAAACGATCCCGGACGGCGATCTCATGTCGGAAGCTCGGCAAGCTCCGCCCGAAGACGGCCGCGAGGATCAGGCGGCCACCCGGGCCGAGGAGGATCAACCGTCCGGCATAAGCCGGTTCGCCCGGAGCCCGCTGACGTGGCTGGGCGGCGTGCTGAGCGCGGTCGCCGCGGCCGTCCTCATCTCCTGGACCCAGGGCGGCGGCCAGGACTTCCTTGACGAGCTGCTCGGACGGCCGCCACTGCGGGTGCTCCTCATCCGCGAATACGCTCCCGGACCGGGCCCCATCGCGTTTCGCACCGCCCCCACGACCCCCGCGGACCGCGGCGTGCTTCTCACCGACCCGTCGGAGGAGGAGTTCACGACGCTCCTGCACCGCCACGACGGCGGGGCGGTCGAACGTCTGGAGGTGCTGCTCGCGGTCGAAGGCGGGCGCAGCGACCTGCGGATCGTCGACATCCGGCCCCGCGTGAAACGGAGCATGCCCGTCCTCACCGGTGCCTACTTCGCTCCGGACGGGGCCGGCGAGGCGGGCGTCATCTCCCTGGGCGCCGACTTCGACAAACCCGACATTTCCATAAAATCCGCAAAGAAGAATGAAAAAGGGAAAAAGTCCTACTTTCAATTAAAACAGATAGATCTAAAGCGGGGGGAGCGCGAGACGTTGAACATCTCCTTCCTGTCCCACCGGTCGGCCGTCGAATTCGATCTGGAAGTCACCCTGGTCACCGGCGGGCGACAGGAGAAACAGGTCATCGGCGGCGGCGACGACGGCGTGTTCCGCGTCACGGGTGCGGCGCCGGACCACCGCTCCTACAAGTCCATATACATCGAGAATGGCTCTTCCTGGCATAAGGCGGGCAGAAAAACACTGTGCGGCCACTTCCCCAAATCCAGGGGGTGCTGAGATGTGACGCGGCGCATCCTCGCGGTCATCGTCATCCTGCTTCCTCTGGGGGTTCTCCCCGCCGATCTCGCGGCCACCTCACTCTCGCGTCTCGGTTCATTCCTGCCGGTGTGGAAGATCCACACGAACGCACCCGAGAACGAGGACGGCCCACCCCTGCCGTACGTCGTGACCGACGATCTCGTCCTCTCCGCGGAGAGGCGTTCCGGGGACATCACCCTGCGCGAGCTGAGGAGCGGACGGATCCGCACCGTGCTGCCGGGACCCGCCGGGCGCCGGCTGGAAGCAGCCTGGCTGTCCGGGAACCTGGCGATCACGCAGCGCAGCCGGGAGCGGCGCGGGGTGACCACCCAGCACCTCAGCGCCTACGACACCGGCTCGGGCGGGGAACTGTGGGACATCGACGCCTCGGCCGTGTTCGCGAAGGAGACCGGCTCCTCCCCCGCCGACCTGGAGATCCACGCCGCGGCGCGCGGGATCGCGCTGGTGAGCCGCGAGGCGGCCACGGCGATGGGGGTGCGCCTCCGCGACGGAGGCGTCGCGTGGAGAAACCGCCTTCCCGGAGGACCCCGCGACACCTGTGACGGGATCGTCAAAACAGGTCCCGCCGCCCTGGTGCTGCTGAGGCGGTGCGAGCACGGGGTCACGAGCCTGTGGGCGTTCGATCTGGCGACCGGACTGACCCGGTGGCATCACGAACTTCCGGTGCCCGGGGAGCGGGCGACCGGGGAGGAGGAGCCAGGGCAGCCCGATGGGGAGACAGGCGTGGAGGTGGGCATGGAGGTGGGCACGGACGGGACGGTGCTGGCCTCGACGGGCCTGTTCCACGCGATCTACTCCCCGGCGGGGCGGCGGATCGGCCCGGTCCGCCGGGGCTCGGCCTACCATCTCGGCGTCACGGAGAAAGGGATCGCGTACACGACCGGTTCGGACATCGACCCCTCGGAGGCGACGGCCGTCGCCGTCGACCGCGACGGCGAGGTCCTGTGGCGGCGCGAGCGCCCGCCGCTCGAGCCGTACGGCATCACGAGGGACGACGGCTCGCGCCTGATCGTGGCGAAAACCGACGACGACGAGTCGCGGCACCGGCTGCGTCCGGCCGTCCTCATGGTCATGGACATCGGAAACGGCGTCTTCGCCGAACGTCCGCTCCCGACGAGCGACTCCTCCACCACCCTGATCGGCGCCGGCGCCGACCTGGTGCTCGTCCGGCATCTCGAGCCCGGCGGCGACGGGGTCACGGCCTACCGGCTGTCGCGCACGGCGGGCACGGGGTCGCCCGCGCTCGGAGGCGTCAGCCCGTCCGCGTGGCCCGACGCGTGCGGCCTGCTCGGCGTGGAGGATCTCCAGGTCCTCGGCGCGGGCTACACCGCCCATCCCCGATACCGGCGGATCGCCGGAACTCCCCTCCCCCGCCCCTCCGCCTGTGACCTCGTCCCGCCCACCGACGACGGCGACGCCGTGTCGGTCACCGTCGCCTGGGTGGCCCCCTCTCCGGCGATCGCGCGGTCCTTGCTGGCCACAGAGCTGGCGAGCCGGTCGGCGAACGCGCGGCCCGTCGAGCGGCGGGCGGCGGACGTGTGGCAGATCGAAGGCCGCGGGCTGGCTCCCCCTCTCGACTCCGCCCTGATCCTCGTGGGAAACGTCATCGTTCACCTGACCGTTTTCAACGACCCGCCGGCCGTCCCGAAGGTCGCCGGCTCCGTGACGCGTAACCTTCGCCGGGCGCACGGGTGACGCCCCGGCGCTCGGCGCCCCACGATCCTCCGGCCGGTACGGCCCGGCGCCCCGGTCCCGGCGGGGCGCTTCGGCGGAGGGTCCGTACCGGCCGTCCAGGAGGAGCTAGGCGGGCGACATGGCCGGGTCGGGCCGATCGGCGGGCGGGGGCGAGGCCGGAGTGTCCTCGTCCAGGAGGGTGATCTCGTCGAACGGCGCCCGGCCGGACAGCACCTCGGCCGCGCGTTCCCTGTCGAACTCGCCGGTCCAGGTGCCGACCAGGACGGTGGCGACCGCGTTGCCCGCGAAGTTGGTCAGCGCCCGCGCCTCGGACATGAAGCGGTCGATGCCGACGATCAGGCCGACGCCGTCGACCAGGTCGGGACGGTGCGACTGGAGGCCGCCGGCCAGGGTCGCCAGGCCCGCGCCGGTGACTCCGGCGGCACCCTTGGAGGCGATGATCATGAAGACCAGCAGAGAGATCTGCTCCCCGAAGGAGAGCGGGGCACCGGTGGCGCTCGCGACGAACAGGGTGGCCATCGTCAGGTAGATGGCGGTGCCGTCGAGGTTGAAGGAGTAGCCGGTCGGCACGGTGATGCCGACGACGGGGCGGCTCACGCCGAGGTGCTCCATCTTGGCGATCAGCCGCGGCAGGGCCGATTCCGAGGAGGATGTGGACAGGATGAGCAGGAACTCCCTGCCGAGATAGCGCAGCAGGGAGAGCAGGTTGACCCGGGCGACCAGCCAGAGCAACGGCCCGAGCACGCCCAGGACGAACAGCAGGCAGGTCGTGTAGAAGGCGAGCATGATGAGGCCGAGGCTCTTGAGCGCGTCCACACCGGTGGCTCCCACGACCGCGGCGATCGCGCCGAAGGCACCGACCGGGGCGGCCCACATGATCATGGCGAGGACGCGGAAGACGAGCCGCTGGATGTGCCCGATGCCGTTCATGACGGGCGTGGCCCGCTCTCCCATGGACTGCAGGGCGAATCCGGCGAGCAGGGCGACCAGCAGGGTCTGCAGCACCTGGCCCTCGGTGAACGCCGACACCAGAGTGGTCGGGACGATCCCCAGCAGGAAGGTCACCGTGTCGCTCTCGCCTCCCTTGGCCGCCTCGGCCGCGGCGGCCTGGCGGAGCTGGTCGGTGAGCTGGAGCCCCTGGCCGGGGTCGATCAGGTTGCCCACGGCCAGGCCGATGGCCAGGGCGACGGTCGACATGACGAGGAAGTAGCCGAGTGCCAGACCGCCGACCCGGCCGACCCTGGCGGCCTTGGTGACCGATCCGACGCCGAGCACGATGGTGCAGAAGATGATCGGGCTGATCATCATCTTGATCAGCGCGACGAAGGCCGTGCCCAGCGACTTCAGCTCCTTGCCGAGATCGGGAGCCACGAGCCCGACCACGATCCCGGCGACCACCGCGACGATGACGGCTATGTACAGATAGTGGGTTCGATCTCGGGAAACAGACACGCGGCCTCCCCGGCCTCGGCGGAAACTCCAGTTGAGCGACTATGAGCCCGCGCTGTGATCCAAGTCACCATTGCGTACATTTTGGTCGTGCACGCGAAAAAGCCATCCGGGTGGATGCGCCGCCGGAGCCTCGCCCAGCAGATGCTGGCCCTGCAGATCATCGTGGTCGGGATCACCGTGGCGGGTGCCGCGTTGCTGGCCTTCTTCCAGTCCCGCGAGTTGCTCACCCAGGAGGCCACCAGGGTGGCCAGGGCGGTGACCGTGAGCGTGGCGGACTCCCCCTCGGTCCTCGCCGCCGTCGGCGACTCCGCCACGCTCCAGCCGTACGCGGAGCGGGTCCGGAGGGAGACGGGGGTCGACTTCGTCACGATCATGAGCGTCGAGGGGATCCGGTACACGCACCCCAACCCGGCTCAGATCGGGGGCCGCTTCCTCGGCACCATCGCACCGGCGCTGGAGGGCCGGACCTTCACCGAGACCTACACCGGCACCCTCGGCCCCTCCGTCCGCGCCGTCGCCCCGGTGCGTGACTCCGGCGGCAGGGTCAGGGCCCTGGTCAGCGCGGGCATCACGATCGACAAGATCGGCGCCCAGCTCCGCGGCCAGGTCGCCGGCGTCGCCCTCATCGGCCTGCTCGGCCTGTCCATCGGCGGCGCGGGCACCTATCTGGTCGGGGCCCGGCTGCGCCGCCAGACCCACGGAATGGGCCCCGCCGAGCTCAGCCGGATGTACGAGTACCACGACGCGATCCTGCACGCCGTACGGGAAGGACTGCTGCTGGTCGACAGCGCGGGCCGGCTGACGCTGTGCAACGACGGCGCCAGGGAGCTTCTCGGCCTGTACGGCGAGGCGGACGGGCGGCACGTCACCGAGCTGAACCTGCCCCCTTCCCTCACCGAACTGCTGGCGGCCGGAGAGGAGCGGACCGACGAGATCCACCTGACCGGGGAACGGACGCTGGTGGTGAACTCCGCCCCGGTCCGGTCCGGGTCCCGCTCGCTCGGGATCGTGGTCACCCTGCGCGACCACACCGAGCTTCAGTCCCTGACCGGGCAGCTCAACGCCGAGCGCGGCTTCGCCGACTCCCTGCGTGCCGCCGCGCACGAGTCGGCCAACCGGCTGCACACGGTCATCACCCTCGTCGAGCTGGGCCGTACCGAGCAGGCGGTGGCCTTCGCCACTGCGGAGCTCAGGGCCGCGCAGCAGCTCACCGACCGGGTGGTGGGCGCGGTGCGCGAGCCGGTGCTGGCGGCGCTGCTGCTGGGCAAGACCGCCGAGGCCGGGGAGCGCGGCGTGGAGCTGGCGATCAGCCCGGACACCGAGCTCGGCGCCACCGGCCTGGACGAGCGGGACCTGGTGACGATCCTCGGCAACCTGATCGACAACGCGATGGACGCGGCCGTGTCGGGCGTCCCGCCCGCACGGGTGGACGTCCGCCTGAGCGCCGACGAGGCGACCTTCCTGATCAGAGTCGCCGACAGCGGCCCCGGCCTGGACACGGCCACGGCCGAGGAGGCCTTCCGGCGCGGATGGACCACCAAGGGTGACGGCCGCGGCCTCGGGCTGGCCATGGTCGGCCAGGCGGTCCGCCGCCTGGGCGGCACGATCGACGTCGGTAACGGGCCGGGAGCGGTGTTCACCGTACGGCTGCCGCTGTGTGAAGGGGGCGTTTCATGATCTCGGTGCTGGTCGTCGAGGACGAGGAGATCACCGCCGAGGCCAACCGCCTCTACGTGGAGCGCGTGCCCGGTTTCCGGGTGGCGGGGGTCGCCAGGACCGGCGCGGAGGCGCTGCGCTTCCTGCGGCGCCAGCCGGTGGACCTGATCCTGCTCGATCTCTATCTGCCCGACATGCACGGGCTGGAGGTGTGCCGGGCGCTGCGGGCGGCGGGCATCCTGTCCGATGTCATCGCGGTCACCTCGGCGCGCGATCTGTCGATGGTCAGGTCCGCGGTCTCCGTCGGCGTGGCGCAGTATCTGCTCAAGCCGTTCACGTTCGCCTCGCTGCTTGAGAAGCTCACGCACTACGCGCGGTTCCGGTCGTCGATCGAGAGCTCGGGCGAGGCCAGCGGCCAGGGCGAGGTGGACCGCGCGCTGGCCGCCCTGCGCGGTCCGGCGGGCAACCCGCTACCGAAGGGCATGACCCCCGTCACGCTTGACGCCGTGCTGGCGGAGCTGCGTAAAGCCCCCGACGGCGTGTCGGCGCAGGCCGTCGGCAAGGCGATCGGCATCTCCCGGGTGACCGCCCGCCGCTACCTGGAACATCTGACCGGCAGCGGCGTCGCGTGCCGGGTTCCGCAGTACGGCGGGGTGGGACGCCCCGAGCTGCTCTACCGGATCACCTGAGTCCCGGCGTGATCAGCTGCCGCTCTGGTCCATCGGCACGCGGGGCGCGTCAATGATCACGTCGGAGAAGATGTCGACCACCAGGGCGAGCACGCCACCGACTGCGATGACTCCGGCTCCCACCCAGACCAGCGTCCAGTTGGGACCCAGGCACAGGGCCACACCACCGATGGTGAACCCGATCAGAATAACGATCACCGCAAGCCAAGACTTGGGGCTTCCTCCGTGGCTTCCAGCCATGAGCCTTTCCTGTCCTCTCTGTGGATCAGCGATGCGTGTCGTTCGCCGCGGCGATCACCCTGGTCAACGACCGATGGAGCTCCTGCAGCTCCTCCAGGTCGATGCCCAGACGCTTGACGACGGACGACGGAACACTCTCAGCTTCGCTTCGCAGCTCCCGGCCCTCCGTGGTGAGCGTGACGGCCAGGACGCGCTCGTCCTGGCTGTCTCTCTGCCGCCGGATGTAACCGATCGCCTCAAGACGCTTGAGCAGTGGGGACAGCGTACCGGGGTCGAGTTGCAGTAGCTTGCTCAGCTCCTTGACCGACAGCGGTGCGTGCTCCCAGAGCGCGAGCATCACCAGGTACTGCGGGTGGGTCAGCCCCAGCGGCTGCAACAACGGCCGGTAGATTCCGATGACGCTGCGTGAGGCGACCGCCAGGGCAAAGCACACCTGTCGTTCCAGGCTCAACGCATCGGTCATATCGCTCACGCGCACCTCCAACCGACATAGTACGATAGTTGGTGCACAAACTATTGTTGCCCAAAGTTGTTACCACCCCGACGATCGGCCAACGCGCCACCAAGAAGGAGTCCGATGTTCCACAGCAAGCCGATCGAGGAGCGGATCGCCGAGCGCCAGGCCCAGCGCCCCTCCCTCAAGGAGGGCAAGCACTTCGAGCACGGGCCGGCGAAGTTCATCTTCATCTTCGTCGTCGTGTTCGTGGTCGTCGGCCACATCGCCGGCCTGCTGCTGCTGATGGCCCTTGGTGTGCACTGACGTGCACCGAGGCGCCGTCACTTGGATCCGGTGAAGGCGATTCCCTGGATCAGCTGCTTCTGCAGCACGACGAAGACCACGATGATCGGCAGGGTCGCCATCAGGGATCCCGCCATGAGCACCGGATATTCGGTGACGTGCTCGCCGTGGAGCGCGGCCAGACCCGCCGAGAGCGTCATCTTCTCCGGGTCGGTGTTGACCACCAGCGGCCACATCAGGTCCTTCCACGACCACAGCACGGTCAGCACCCCGAAGGCGATCAGTCCCGGCCTGGCCAGCGGCAGCATCACGCTCCAGAAGATCCGCAACGGGTTGGCGCCGTCCAGCCTGGCCGCCTCCTCGATCTCGCCGGGCAGGCTCATGAAGAACTGCCGCAGCATGAAGGTGCCGAACGCGCTGAACATGCCCGGCAGGAAGAGACCGGGCAGGGTGTTCAGCAGGTCCAGGCCCTTGATGATCTGGTACTGCGGGATCAGGAACAGCTGGTCGGGAACCATCAGCACCGACAGCAGGAGCACGAAGATGACGTTCCTGCCGGGGAAACGCAGCCGGGCGAAGGCATAGGCCGCCAGTGAGCAGAACAGCAGCTGCGCCAGGGTCCGCACGACGGTCATCACCACGGTGTTGCCGAACTGCAGGCCGAAGGGTGTGCTGTCCAGCACCCGGGTGAAGTTCGACCACTCGAAGGACGGGATCCACGTCGGCGGGACCCGCGTCGACTCGGTGAAGGTCTTCAGGGAGGTGAGCACCTCCCAGAAGAAGGGGACCACCATCGCCACGGCGCCGACGGCCAGCACGAGATGCACCGGCCAGAGCCGACCGCTACGCATAATGCACCCACCTCTTCTGCAGGCGGAACTGGATCGCCGTGATCACGAGGGTGATCACCATGAGCCCGACCGCGATCGCCGCGCCGTACCCCTTGGCCCCCTCCTCGAAGGCCTTGTTGTAGAAGAGCAGCACGATCGTCTTGTTGTCCGCCCAGGCCGGGCTGTTCTTACCGAACATCAGATAGAGCAGGTCGAACATCTGCAGGCCGTTCATGACCATCAGCACGCTGGAGAAGAACACGGTCGGGGTGAGCAGCGGGAGGGTGATCCGGAAGAACTGCCGGAACCGCCCGGCGCCGTCGATGGAGGCCGCCTCGTAGAGGTGGCCCGGGATGCCCTGCAGACCGGCCATGAAGATCACCGTGAAGTAGCCGAGGAACATCCAGACGAAGACGACGATCACCGCGTAGAGCGCGGTGGAGGGGTCGGAGATCCAGGACTTCCCGGTGACGCCCACCAGCGAGAGCAGGTAGTTGATCAGGCCGTACTGGCCGTTGTAGAGCCAGCGCCAGATCAGCGCCACCGCGGCGGGCATGGTGACCACCGGCAGGAAGTACAGCGTGCGGTAGAGCGACACCAGCCGCAGGCCCCGGGTGTTGAGCAGCGCGGCCACCACGATCGAGATCGGGATGACCAGCAGGCCGAACACCGCGACCAGGAAGGTGTTCCACAGCGCCTTGCCGACTTCGGGGTCGTGCATGAGCTTCGCGTAGTTGTCCAGGCCCGCCCAGGCGCTGTCGCCGAACAGGGTCCACTCGGTGAAGCTGTAGTAGACCGACTGCAGGACCGGCCACAGGTAGAACACGCCGAGCCCGAGGGTGAGCGGCGCGATCATCAGGTAGCCCCAGAACCATTCGCGGTCGCGCAGCCGCCTGCGGATCACGGGGCGGGCGGCCGCTTCCGTGACGGCCGCCCTCTCGATGACGCTCATTCCTTGGCCAGCGCGTCGTTCATGAACGCGGCCAGTTCCTTGGCCGTCGCGTCGAGGTCCTTGGTCCCGGCGAAGGCCTGGGCGATGAGCTCGGTCTCCTTGGTGGCCCAGGCGGCGGTGTTCATCGACCTCGGGTACGGCACCGCGTCGGGCACCTGGTCGATGTAGGACTGCAGCTTGAGCTTGGGCATGGACTTCACCCACGTGTCCTGGAGGCCGTTGTAGGCGGGGATGACGGTCCCGGTCTCGGCCTGGATCCTGTTGGCCTGCTCGCCACCGAGGAACTTGACGAACTGCCAGGCCTCCTCGGGGTGCTTGGACTTGGCGTAGACCACGTTGGCGAGACCGTGGATGATCACAGCCTTCTTGCCCTCGGGACCGGCGGGCAGGGGTGCGACGTCGGCGTTGAGGCCCTGGGTCTGGTTGTAGGCGATGGCGTCGTAGGAGCCGTCGTAGAACATCGCGACCTTGCCGTTCTGGAACATCTGGATCGGGTCGGTGTCCTCAAGCTGCTGGATGGTCGGGGAGGACTTGTCCTTGTTGATGATGTCCACCCAGAAACGCAGGCCCTCGATGCTGGCCGGGTCGTCGAAGCCGGACTTCTTGCCGTCCGGGGAGATCACGTATCCGCCGGCCTGGTAGATCGTGTTGTAGTAGAGCTCCTGGGACCAGGCCGGGGCCGCGATGCCGTACACGCCCTTGCCCGCGTTCGTCAGCTTTTTGGCCGCCTCGCGGACGTCGTCCCAGGTCCAGGAGGCGTCGGGGTGCTTCACCCCGGCCTTGTCGAACAGGTCCTTGTTGTACCAGAGGCCGATGGTGTCGAAGTCCTTGGGAACGCCGTACTGTTTGCCGCCGAGGGTGTACAGGTTGTTGAGGGAGCCGGGGAACTTCGAGGTGTCGAAACGGTCCTTGGCGATGCGGTCCGACAGGGGCAGCAGAGCGCCCTGGGAGGCCCACAGGCCGACCCGCGGACCGTTCATCCAGAACACGTCGGGGGCGCTGCCGCCGGCGGCCGAGGTCTGGAGCTTGGTCCAGTAGTCCTTGGAACCCGGGGTCAGCTCGACCTTGACGGTGATGCCGGGGTGAGCCTTGCCGAACTCCTGAGCGATCTTCTCCATCGCGGGCTTCTGGTTCTTGTCCCAGATGCCATAGCTGAGCGTGACCTTGTCCCCGGAGTCGCCGCTCCCGGAAGAGGAGCATCCCGCGACACCGGTCACGAGCGCACTGGCGCAGAGGAGCGCCCATATCTTCCTGGTCATCTCATCCCTTACCTGTCGAACCTGCACGGGTGAGAACGGAGAGTAGCGCTCATTTATGAAAATAACTAGGGTAAATGGGGCAAGAGTGAGCAGGACAGGGGAACAGGAGCGACTGTGAGGAACGACCTCCGCATCGGTGTGGCGGGATACGGCCTGAGGAGGTCACTGGCTCGCGAGGCGCACCGGCCGGGGAACGGCAGCCGGGTGGTGGCCCTGTGCGACCCCGACCCCGGCGCCCGGGAGCGCGCCCGCGACGAGATCGGTTCCGGCCTGCGCGGCACGGCGGACTTCTCCGACCTGCTGGCCGACGACGTGGACGCGGTGATGATCCTCACTCCCGACCACACGCACGTGGAACTGGCCGTCGCCGCGTTGAAGGCCGGCAAGGCGACCCTGGTGGAAAAACCCCTCGCGACCACCGTCGAGGACTGCGACCTGATCCTGCGCACCGCCCGCGACCACCGCGCCCGGCTGTACGTGGGCCACAACATGCGCCACATGCCGGTCGTCCGCACCATGCGGCGGCTGATCATGGAGGGCGCGATCGGCGAGGTCAGGGCCATATGGTGCCGCCATTTCGTCGGGCACGGCGGCGACTACTACTTCAAGGACTGGCATGCCGACCGGCGCAACACCACCGGGTTGCTGCTCCAGAAGGGCGCCCACGACATCGACGTGATCCACTGGCTGGCGGGGTCCAGGAGCGCCCTGGTCACCGGCATGGGAGGGCTGACGGTCTACGGGCAGGTCACCGACCGTTCCGAGGAGCTCCCGGCCGACTGGTTCAGCCCGGCGACCAACTGGCCGCCGCTCGCCCAGCGCGGACTGAACCCGGTGGTGGACGTCGAAGACCTTTCGATGATGCACATGCGCCTGGAGAACGGTGTCCACGCCAGCTACGAGCAGTGCCACTTCACCCCCGACTACTGGCGCAACTACACCGTCATCGGTACGGCCGGCCGCCTGGAGAACTTCGGCGACCACGGGGAGGGCGCCGTGGTCCGGGTCTGGAACAGCGGGCGGCGCGGCTACGACCCCGAGGGCGACCTCCAGGTGCCCATCGTGGCGGGGACCAGCGGCCACGGCGGCGCCGACGAGGGGTTGATCGACGAGTTCGTCCGGTTCGCCGCCGAGGGAGGCCTGACCGACACCTCCCCCATGGCCGCACGCGACAGCGTCGCGGCGGGGGTCTGCGCCACCGAATCCCTGCGTGACGGCTCGACGCCCCGGCAGGTGCCTCCCGTCGCCCCCGACCTGGCCGCCTACTTCGCGGACGGCCAGGCCTGAGAGCGATTATCAAATCTCCTTAGGTAAACGGGTGCCCGCCTCCTTCGCGGGTGGGCGGGCCGGGGGCGATCATCAAGCCTCTTCAGTGAACGGCGTCCGGGCACGCTCAGGACATCGAGGCGAACAGCGTCCGGTCGAGGTGGTCGAGGGCCAGCCGGACCGCGCCCAGCGCCACGGACTCGTTGCCGAGCCGGGAGGCCACGACCTGGGGCGGATACAGGGTGACCCGGTTCAGGTGCCGCTGGATGGGCTCGACGAGCAGCGAACCGGCCTGGGACAGGCCTCCGCCCACCACGACGAGCTCGGGGTCGAGCGGGTTGACGATGGTGACCAGCCCGTCCGCCAGGCAGGACGCGAACGCCTCCACCGCGCGCGCCGCCGCCTCGTCTCCTTCGCGTGCCCGCACGACGGCGAACTCCGCCGACTCCCCGGGAGAGCGCAGTTCTCCGGGATCAGCCGACAGGGCGTAGTCGATCACGTTGCGGAAGGCGAGACGGTATCCGCTGGACTGGTCGCCGATCTCCCCGGAGGCCGCGTGGGCGCCCCGGTGCAGGAGCCCGCCGATCAGCAGGCCCAGGCCGATCCGGTTGCCGGTGAACAGGTAGACCACGTCCCGGTATCCCCTGGCGGCACCCCGCCAGTGCTCGGCGAGCACGGCCAGGCGCATGTCGTTCTCCACGACGACCGGCACGGGGATCCGGTCCGCCAGCTCGGCCTGGAGCGCGATCCCGGTCCACTCGGGGATGGCCACGCTCTTCACCACCCGCCCCGCCTCGTCGACGACCCCGGTGGTGCCGACCGCGACCGCCGCCAGCTTCCCCTCCTCAAGGACGCTCTCCTCGACGAGGGCGACGATGGCCTTGATCCGCTCGGCCGCGGACATCTCCGGGGAGACCGCGACCCTGCGGGTGGCGAGAATCTCCCCGTTGAGGTCGGAGGTCATGGAGAGCAGCTTGTATCCGCCGACGTCCACGCCGATGACGTGACCGGCCGCCCCGTGGAAGCGGAAACGCCGGGCAGGCCTGCCGCGCTGCCTGTCGCCCGGCTCCTCGGCGCATTCTTCGGCCCATCCCTTGGCGAGCAACTCCTCGACGATCCCCTCGGCCGTGGGCCGGGACACCCGTGCCGCCCGGGCGAGCTCGGTGAGGGTCACGACCTCCCCAGCGCGCAGGATCCGCAGGATCGCCGCCGAGTTCAGCTTGCGGAGCAGGGACGCGTCGCCGCTCTCCTGTCTCATTGCACCTCTCGACCTCGCTCGGAAACTCTCGTGGAGAGCTATCTTACTTAAGTAAGGCTCTTACGTAATTACCGCCAACCGAATCTCCTTTTAGGACGTGAGAGGATGATGACCCGGTTGGCCGGAGTTGAACTGCCCGACCAGATCAGGAGGTTCGTATGTCTGATGTCACACCGGAACCTGAGAGTTCCGAGGATGAGCTGAAGCGCAAGTTCCGCGAGGCTCTGGAGCGCAAGAAGCTCGCCCAGACGGAAGCGAACGCCAGTGGCGGAGGGAGGAACTCCTCGAAGATCCACGGCACTCACGGCCCGGTCGGGGGCAAGCGCTCCTTCCGCCGCAAGAGCGGCTGACCGATATTCTTCCCGGCCCGAAGGCCGATGACTCCCCCGCCGGTCGCCGGGCGGCTCGCGGCATCGCCCGGTCGCCCGACGACCGGGCGGGCAGCGGGCAGCGGGCAGCGGGCTCAACCTGGCAGAGGGTGCCCCGGATATCTTCGTCGGCACGCCCGGCCGGCCTGTGCGCCACGGCAGAGGACCGAACGCAACTCAGCTACCTGCCCTGGTACGGGCAGATTTGAGAAGTTAGCCTAGTAAAGACAGAGCCGAGAGTTGAGGTCGCAGGGAGGTCGACGAGATACAAGAGATTGATTTAAGAAAAGCGGAAGATGCCGCAGAACACATGAGCGTCATCCACTGATCACGGATCGACATCGTCCGCTCCGCCTTCGATCCGGAGGGTCCGGTGAAAGGCACTCGCTTCGGTGACGCGCCCTCGAGGGAATCCTCATCCGGCAAGCCCGCCCCCCGGCCAGGTCAAAGCCCGCGGGACGCGGTTGGCTTCCTCCCACGGCTGAAGCCGCCTTCGCGGCATTCACATCCGCCGGCCCGGCGACAGGTTCGGGGGCCTGGTTCGCGCCCGGACAGCCGGGATCGCACAAACCGCCGTGCGGCACAACCCGCGTTTCCTTTCCGATCCTCTCCAGTGCCGAAGCCCCTGGCCTCCACACCCGGGGAGTTTCGATGAACGACATCGATCGGCTCCCGTACTGATATCGCACCCGTACCCCCACTGGTTCGATCGGCGCCGACGGTGACCGTGCGGTCCCTCACCCGGAGGACCGGGCGAGAATCACGACGGTCTCACCAGGGAGGAGGCCGGGATGGATCTGAACACCGTCACCTCGGTCGTCGAGGCGCGAACCCTCGCCAGGCCGATGACGTGGCAGCCGGGCGACGCCTGGCTCGCCGGCGGCACGTGGCTGTTCTCCGAACCGCAACCGGAGCTTCGCCGGCTCATCGACCTGGCGAGCTACGGCTGGCAGCCGTTACGGCTCGACGACCAGGGAATGGAGATCTCCGCGACCTGCACGTTGGCACAGCTGTTCGAGGTGTCCACGCCATCGGACTGGCGGGCCGCGACGCTGATCGGCGACTGTTGCCGGGCGCTGCTCGGTTCGTTCAAGGTCTGGAACGCGGCGACCGTCGGCGGCAACCTCTGCCTGTCGCTCCCCGCCGGCCCGATGATCTCTCTCGCCGTGTCCCTCGACGGTGTCTGCAGGATCTGGACACTCGCGGGCGGCGAGCGGCAGGTGACGTGCGCCGACTTCGTCACCGGAGTCCGGCGCAACGTGCTGCGACCCGGTGAGCTGCTGCGCTCGATCACGTTGCCGGTCTCCGCGCTGCGCTGCCGTACGGCCTTCCGCCAGATCTCGCTGACCCCGTACGGCAGATCCGCGGCCCTGCTCATCGGCAGGCTGTCGCCCGACGACGGTTCGTTCGTCCTGACGGTGACCGCCTCGACCGTCCGGCCGGTCCGGCTGCCGTTCCCCGGCCTGCCCGGGCAGGCCGAGCTTCTCACCGCCCTCGAACGGCGGATCCCTCCGGATCTCTACCACCTCGACGTGCACGGAGCGCCGGCGTGGCGCCATCACATGACCGTTGAGTTCGCCAAGGACATCAGGCGCGAGCTGTCGGAACGGAACGGAGCGTGACCGCGATGAAGATCGAGGTGAACGGCGAGATCTTCATCGGGGAGCCGCGTCCGGGGCAATGCCTGCGGACATTCCTGCGGGATCTCGGCTGGCTCGGCGTGAAGAGAGGCTGCGACACGGGTGACTGCGGTGCGTGCACCGTGCACGTCGACGGCCGACCGGTGCACAGCTGCCTGTTCCCGGCGTTTCGTACGGCCGACCGCAGCGTGACGACGGTCGAAGGGCTCGCCCGCGACGGAGAGCTGCATCCGGCGCAGCGCGATTTCCTCGCCGCGCAGGGCTTCCAGTGCGGTTTCTGCACCGCCGGGATGCTCATGACGGCGGTCAGCCTCGACCAGGACCAACTACGGGACCTCCCTCGCGCGCTGAAGGGAAACCTGTGCCGGTGCACCGGCTATCGCTCGATCGAGGATGCGCTTCATGGGGTCACGCACGTCGAGGAGGCCGTACCGGGGCAGGCGTGCGGGCGGAATCTGCCCGCGCCGGCCGGTCCCGAGGTGGTGACCGGGGCGGCACGCTACACCCTGGACGTGGCCGTCGACGGCCTGCTGCACCTCAAGCTGCTGCGCTCGCCCCACGCGCACGCCCGGATCGTGTCGATCGACACGAGCGCCACGCTCGCCGTTCCCGGCGTTCGGTGCGTGCTCACCCACGAGGATTCGCCGCGCCGGCTCTTCTCCACGGCACGGCACGAGAACCCCGGCCTCAATCCGGCCGACACCCTGGTGTTCGACGACGTGGTCCGCTTCGCCGGTCAACGGGTCGCGGCGGTCGTGGCCGACACCGTGGCCGCCGCGGAGGAGGGATGCCGCCGGCTGATCGTCCGCTACGAGATCCTTCCCGCCGTGCTGGAGCCCGAGAAGGCGATGGCGCCCGGTGCGCCCGTACTGCACGACAAGGGTCCGGAACAGCGCATCGCACGTGCCGGGCGGAACATCGCCGCCGAGGTGCACGGCGGCGTCGGCGACGTGGAGGAGGGCTTCGCCCAGGCCGACGCGGTGCACGAGCAGAGCTACTTCACGCAGCGCGTCCAGCACGTGCACCTCGAGACACACGCGTCGATCGCCTGGTTGGACGAGTCCGGCCGCCTCATCGTGAGAACGAGCACCCAGACCCCCTTCCTCACCCGGCTGGCACTGTGCGACGTCTTCGACCTGCCCGAGGAGAAGGTGCGCGTGTTCTGCGGTCGCGTCGGCGGTGGCTTCGGGGGCAAGCAGGAAATGCTCACCGAGGACGTCGTCGCGCTGGCCACGCTGCGCACGGGGCGGCCGGTGCAGCTGGAATACACCCGCGGGGAGCAGTTCACCGGCGAGACGAGCCGCCATCCCGCCACCGTGCATGTCAAAGTCGGCGCACGCCGCGACGGAACGCTCACGGCCATACAGGTGCGAACCGTGTCGAACACCGGCGCGTACGGCAATCACGCCGGCCAGGTGCTGTTCCACGGTCACAACGAGTCGATCGCCGTCTATCGCTGCCCGAACAAGAGGGTCGACGGTTACGCGGTCTACACCAACACGCCGCCTTCCGGTGCCTTCCGCGGGTACGGTCTCAGCCAGACGACCTTCGCCGTCGAGGCGGCGATGGACGAGCTCGCTCGCCGGCTCGGCATGGACCCGCTCGCCTTCCGGGAACGGAACGTCATCAGACCCGGCGACCCGCTGGTGTCGTTCAGCACCGAACCGAACGACGTCCGGATCGGCAGCTACGGCCTGGACCAGTGCCTCGCCATCGTCGGCGACGAGCTGCGCCGCGGCAACGGCGTGCAGCCGCCCGGCGACGACTGGATGGTGGGGCAGGGCATGGCGCTGGCGATGCTGGACACGACCCCACCGTACGGGCACTGGGCCGACGCGCGAATCAGATTGCTGGCCGACGGCGCCTACGAGCTGGCGGTCGGCACGGCCGAGTTCGGCAACGGCACGACGACCGTACACCGGCAGATCGCCGCCACCGTGCTCGGCACGGCCGTCGACCGCATCCACATCGTGCAGGCCGACACCGACCGTGTCGGCCATGACACCGGGGCGTTCGGCTCGACCGGGACGATGATCGCGGGCAAGGCCGTCCTGCGCGCGGCGCAGGCGCTGCGCGAGCGAATCGTCACCACCGCCGCCGAGCACGCCGGCGTGGCCTTCTCCGCCTGCGACCTCGCCTGCGACGGCGACAGCGACGGCGTGCGCTGCGGCGGGGCGCGTGTCGCGCTCGCCGACGTGTGGTCGGCGGCGCGGGCGGCCGGCCGGGAGCTGGTCGCGACCGGCACGTGCGACGGCACGTCACGTTCGGTGGCGTTCAACGTCCAGGGCTTCCGGGTCGCGGTGAATCCCAGGACCGGAGAGATCAGGATCCTGCAGAGCGTCCACGCGGCGGACGCCGGCCACGTCGTCAATCCGATGCAGTGCCGGGGACAGATCGAAGGCGGCGTCGCCCAGGGCCTGGGGGCGGCGATGTACGAGTCGATGATCGTGGACGAGACCGGGCACGTCACCACGACGACCTTGCGCGACTACCACATCCCGGCCTTCGGCGACGTGCCCCGCACCGAGGTGCGCTTCGCCGAGACCGCCGACGAGATCGGCCCCCTGGGCGCCAAGTCGATGAGCGAGAGCCCGATCCTCCCGGTGGCCCCCGCCCTGGCGAACGCGGTGCGGGACGCCACCGGAATCCGATTCAGCACACTGCCCCTGGCCCGCGACCGCGTCTGCCTGACCCTCACGGCCCTGTCCAAGAAACCGGATGTCTGAACGCCGCTGGGAATCTTGAGCAGATCGGCCCGGGATGCCCGGCGTGATCCGGCAGCCGGGAGATCACATCATGGCCTGCCTGGCCTCCTCGGCGACCGTGCGGCGTGGGCCCGTGTCGCCGAGGGTGAGGACGTGGCGCAGGGCAAGCCGGTAGGCGTGGTCGAAGGCGCTCTCGGCGGGGAGGTCGACGTCGGGGACGACACCGGTGCCCTCCCAGTTGGAGCCGGTGACGGGGTTGATCGCGCGGCCGATCGGGACGAAGACGCGCAGGTGGGTGTCGACGCGGTAGCGGTCGCCGGGGTGGGCTCCACCCTTGGTGCGCTCGCCGACGATGGTGGCGCGGCCACGGGACTGCAGGTTGTAGGTGAACTCCTCCGCCGCGGAGAACGTACTGCCCGAGGTGAGCACGTAGACCGGCTTGCCGCCGCCGAAACTCGGTCCCGGCACGTAGGCGTGGGTCCAGAACTGCTCGGTGCTGTCGGTCGGCCGGAAGTACAGGTCGTTGAGGTGGGTGGGTTCGTCGAACAGGTAGCTGCACAGCAGGGCGACCATGAACGGGTCGCCGCCGCCGTTCCCGCGCAGGTCGATGATCAGGGCGTCGGTGTGGGCGACCAGGTTCATCGCCGCGATCGCCGCGTGACCCGCCACGGCGGCGTCGTGCATCGCCGTGATCGCGAGGTGGCCGACGTTCCCGGCGAGCCGCTCGACGCGGGCGAAGCCGTACCCGTCGAGTTCCACCTCGGCCCGGTAGGCGACCGGATCGAAGACCGGGCCGGCGTCCTGTTCGGGGATGGGGTCCACGGTGTGCTGAAGGCGCAGGTGCTTGTCGCCGTTGACCGACTGCAGGTCGGCCGTGACGGCGAGGGCGAAGGCCTCGTCGGTGGTGATCGGCTCGTACTCGCCCTGAGCCAGCCGGGCCTTGAGCACCTCGGCGACCCGTTCCCCGACGTCCGGGAAAACGTAGTTTTTCACCACATGGGCGCACAGCGCGTCTATCTGCCCGGACCAGTCACGAATCGTCATGAGTGCCGACCCTATGGCCCTCGGCCCCGCGCGCCAACCGGCTTTCGCGCAGCGCCGCCGCCCCGGCCTGCCGGGCGGGGCGACCTGTCGTTGGATGTCCGGCTCGCACTGGTCCGAGTGTCGCGCAGCGGTTCTCTGGACGGCTTCCGGTTCCGCGTTTGAGGTTCCCGCGCGGCAAGGTTCTAGATTCATCGCATGGTGGACGGACCCGAGCTGATCACAGTCGGCGAGCTGGCACGTCGTGTCGGTCTGACCGCGAAGGCGCTACGGCACTACGACCGTGTCGGGCTGCTGACGCCCGCTCTGGTCGACCCCGAGACGGCATATCGCTACTACGGTCCCGAGCAGGTCGCCCACGCGCGGCTGGTACGGCTTCTGCGCTCGGTCGACGTGCCGTTGGAGCAGGTCCGCGTGTGCCTGGCGATGCCGGGCGACGAAGCCGGGATCCGGCGGATCCTGGTGGATCACCGGCGTCGGCTCCAGGCGCGTCTGGACCGGGTGCGGGGCGACGTCCACCGATTGGACCACCTCATCGAGGACGGAGTGAGGACACTCATGATGGACCAGGACGTACGACAGGCCTCGGTCGGTACGGCAGGCGACGAGCGGCGGCTGGCAGCCGACCTGTTCAACGGGGTGTGGCTGCTGCTGGAGAAGGAGAACCGCACGGTCGAGGAGGACGACCGGATGCTGCACATGGCGCATGCCTCCCGCCATCACTGGGGTCAGGTGGGTGCTCCGGCCAACCTCAGCCGCGGCGAGTGGCAGTGCTCGCGGGTGTACGCGGTACTGGGACGCGCCGAACCCGCCCTCCACCACGCCCGCCGAGTCCTGGAGATCTGCCGTGCTCACGGCATCGGAGACTGGGAGCTGGCCTATGCCTACGAGGCCCTGGCCCGCGCCAGCGCTGTGGCCGGGGACAAGGAGCGAGCCCGAGCCTGGACCGAGCAGGCCCTGGCCGCCGCCGAGGACATCGCCCAGGACGAGGACCGCGAGCTGTTGCTCACCGACCTGGAGACCATCCCCGCCCAGCCGCGTTTTTGGTGACGCGCTCGAAAGCCATCCCGTTCATGATCACCCCGGCTCGTGGACGATCGCCGGAGCCGGGGCTCATGCGCTCGCCGTACCGGCGCCCGGAAAACCCGGTGAACGTGTGCGGTCGACGCATCTAGGGCGGCTCTTCCCGGGGCAGGCAGGAGGTAGGCCTCATCCCACGACAATCAGGAGGTGGCAGGAGACATGACGGACGACGTCCCGATCGTCGTGGTCGGCTTGATGGGCGCGGGGAAGACCAGCGTGTCACGGCTGCTCGGCGAAGCCCTCGGCAGGCCCGTGCGCGACAGCGACGAGTATCTCGAAGAGCGCTACGGTGCCACGGCCGCCGAGATCGCCGCCGGCGAGGGCACCGCCGAGCTGCACGCCAGGGAGGCCGCCCACCTGCTGGCCTCCCTCGCCGAACGGCCTGCCCCGGTCATCGCCGCGGCGGCCAGCGTGCTCGACGACCCGCGGTGCCGCGCCGCCCTCAAGCCGGCCCTGGTCGTGTGGCTGGACGCCCTGCCCGAGTTCCTCGCCGAGCAGATCCTTGCCGGGTCCCACCGGCCGCGGTTCGGCATGGAGCCGCTCGCGCTGGCGACCGAACTGCGCGAGCGCCGGGCGCCGTTCTTCGCGGAGGTGGCCGACCTGCGCTTCCAGCGGCCCACGATGTCCAAACACGAGGTGGCGCGTGCCGTACTCGACCATGTGAGGGAGTCGGGCGTCTAGGGGCTCATGGACCGAGGTAGGAGTGGAAGAGTCCCTCGGGGTCGTACCGCGCTCTCAGCGCCCGCAGGCGTTCCCACGTGCCCGGCGCGAACGACCGCCGGGCCCGGGAGGGGTCGGCTGGAAGGTCCGTTTCGGCGATGTAGTGCCCGGTGCCGAGCGGTTCCACCTTTCTCATCGTCTCCCGCAGCCAGCGGATGTCGGCGTCGTCGTGCGCCGGGTCCTCCCATATCGCGTAACAGGCGAAGTAGGCCGTGCCGAGCACCGAGAAGGCCATGTCCGGCAGTGGAACCCCCTCGGGTGCGAGGGGTGACAGGACGGCGAGCACGAGGGACTTACCGGACGGGGCGTCGGCGATGTCGCCGGCGAGTTCCGGCAGCAACACGCCGATGTCGCTCGCCGACCACATGTCGTCGGCCGCGTATCTGTGCCGCTCGGGCCAGAGCGCCTGGGAGGCGTCGAACAGGGTGTCGAAGGTCGCCGGCCGGTTCGGCCCGCGGAACAGCGCCCGCCCGGCCAGAGGGCAGGCGTGGAACGCCTGGAGAGATCCGCCCGCCTCCTCCCACGAGTTCGCGAAGGCGACGGCGGTGACGATGATCACCTTGGTCCCCGGCGGCGCCTCCGCCGTGACCGACGACGCCGTGCCGAGTACGGCGCTCAGCTCGACGAACGGGGGAAGTTCCGCCGCGATCCCGGCGGCCCAGTGTGTCACCTCCGCCACATCCGCCAGCGGGAAGACGTAACCGGCCGTGACGATCCCCGCCGGGAGGGGACGCAGCCCGAGGCGGAACCGGGTCACCACGGCGAAGAACCCCGGCCCCGCTCCGCGTGCCGCCCAGAAGAGGTCGGGATTCTCCTGTTCGGAGCATCGGACCACCTCGCCGCCGGCGGTCACGGCTTCGATCTCCTGGACGCTCTGGCACCCCGGCCCCCACGCCCCGGAGTTCCAGCCGAGACCACCGCTGAGGAGGTATCCGCCCGGGGAGACCGACCCGCAGTGGCCCACCGGGAAGGCGAGGCCGTGCCGGGCGAGCGCCGCCGCGAGGCCACGGCCGGTGACACCGGGCTGGACGCTCGCCGTCATGGAAGCGGGCTCGACGGTGCATCCCCGGAGCCGGGAGAGATCGATGAGCATGCCCCCGTCACGCAGCGGCGAGCCGCACCAGCTGTGCCCGCCCGATCGGACGGCGATCCGGAGGCCGCGGGATCGGGCGAGCCTGACGGCTCCGGGCACATCCCGCTCCGAGGCGGCCCGGACGATCACGTCCGGGAAGCGGTCCGGTTTCACGTCGTTCCACAGCATGCTCGCCCGGGTGCTCTCGTATGAGGCGTCGCCCCGCCAGGTGATCGGTCCCTCGATCTCCCAGGTCTGCTCCCTCTCGGACATGTGCGCCTCCTCTCCTTCGGGCGGGCCGCCGCCCAGGCGGGCCGGGACGGAGCGGACCGTGCCCTGCCGTCCGATCGCGTGATCGCGCGCAGCCGGGCGTCTACGTGGTGATGAAGCCGAAAGCGGCGATGAACAGCGCGAAGCAGAGCACCATCACCATGGCCCCTGTCACGTTCGTGCGGGTGGAGGCTCTCCGGGCGGGTGCCAGCCATGACGCGAAGACCTTGTTCACCACGGGCATCAGCAGCCATGTCAGGGCGAGGGTGCTCAGCACGTTGCTGATGAACAGGGCGATGTAGCCGGGCAGGCCCGCCGCGGCGAGCCGTGGGCCCACGGTCAGGCTCAGGACCATCACGGTGGGATAGAGGGCCAGCAGCACGGCCATGGCCTGCTTCCAGTTGGGCGGAACCCCGTCTTCTTCGGTGGCTCCGAACGGGAACCAGCCGCTGAAGGCCGACTTGATCGTTCGGACGTGATAGTCGTGGAACCAGTTACGGCCCTCTTCCAGGAGCTTCTTCCGGGTGTCGGACTCCAGCCATTGGTCGAGATGTTCACGCGTGTCGAAGCGGAACATGACGACCCAGTTGTCCTGGATGCCCGCCACGGGTTCGAAATTCTCGAACCCCATGGAGCCGGGAAACTTCTCCTGCGCCTTGCGGACCCTGTCCTGCCAGCGCCGGTAATCCTCCTCGCGGCCTGGCCGCACCTTGTGCGAGATGAAGACCGTGACGGCCTCTCCCGCCGGCGCCCGTCTGGCGAGAACCTCCTGCGCCGCGGGCTCCTCCAGCAGCGCCCGGCCTTCTTCGAGCAGTTTCCCGCGCACCTCGGAATTCAGCCAGTCGGTGAGCCGGTCGATTGTCGAGAAACGAAAAACGACCACCCAGGTGTTGTGCTCGCCGGAGTCGGGCGGGTAAACCTCCGTACGCTCGAATCCCTCGAATTTCCGGGCGGCCTCGTTCACTTTCTCCTGCCAGCGCCGGTAATCCTCCTCGCGGCCTTGCCGAACCTTTGAGGAGATCATCACGGTGGCGCCACCACCGTTGTTCCTGCCGCTTACACTGGGCTCCACCTGGGTAACTCTAATGCAGTCTCATTCCGGGAAGAAGCGCTGCGACACAGAGAACAATTGGTTGATCATTCCGGCTCTCAGCCAAAAATTCAACCGTAATTTACATATCGAGGGTTTAGAAATGAATCAGAAAGATCTGATGGCCGAAGCGGTGAGACTCGCCACCGAATCCGTGGAGAACGGCTGGGGAGGCCCATTCGGCACGGTCATCACCAAAAATGGGGAAATTATCGCCCGCGGGCAGAATCTCGTCCTTCTCACCGGCGATCCCACCGCGCACGGTGAGGTGCAGGCCATCCGCAAGGCCATCCAGATCTTGAACCCCCAGGCCCCCGCCATAACGGAGGATCACCAGAACGAGTCGACGCTCGAACTCGTGCCACGCCCCGAGGGCTCCCCCGACGTCCTGCCCGAGCGGGCCCGGATGCTCATGGGATATGAGCTCTACACCAGCGGTGCCCCGTGCCCCATGTGCATGAGCGCCATCTACTGGTCGCGGCTCGACGCCGTCTATTTCGCCTGCGACCTGGAGGCGACGAAGGAGATCGGCTTCTCCGACGTCTTCCAGTACGAGGACTTCCAGAAACCCCTCGACCAGCGCTCGATCCGGGTCGGACAGCTTTTCCCCGAACTCGGCGCCCAGGCCTACGAGCTCTGGATGGCGAAGTCCGACCGGCACCCGTACTGAGCGGTCACGCCTCCCTCGGCGGACGGCGGCGGCACCCGGCCCGGCCGAGGAACGCGCCGTCCGCCGCGACGGGCGCGCGGACCGGGGTGGTGGATCGTTCCCGGTCTCCGGCGGAGGCCGGGAACTCTCCTGTCCGTTCTGCTCTCCCGGGCGGAATGTGCGGACCCTATCCGGCCTGGTCCCCCGGCGGAATGTACGGGCTCTCCTCCTCGGCGGTTTCCTGGGGCTCCACGCCGGTGGCGCTCTCGGGAGCGGAGGTGCCGTAAGGGCGTCCGGTCTTCTCGTCGACGCCGGCCGTCTGGCGGCCTTCCTCCTCCTCCCGGGTCGCGACCTCCTCGGCACGCCGGGTCGAGCTTTCGCCCACGCCGAAAGGCCCCTTGGGCTCGGTGTCGGTGGAGGAGATTCCCTGGCGCTCCTCCTCGGATATCTCGCGTCCGGGCTCCTTGTCCTCCGGCGGGGACTCGAAGGCTCGATTGCCGGCCTGGATCACCTCTTCGCTCGCGCGGCCCGCGTCTTCTGATTCGCGTGGCTCGTTCATCTCCAGCACCCCCGTTGGATTATGGGTTTTCAGCAGATTCTCGGCAGGGGGTCACCGACCAGCAGATCGACGATGCGGGTTCCGCCGAAGGCGGTCTTCAGCAGGACCAGCCCGGGCGGGTCGTCGTTTATCCGCCCGACGACGGCGGCTGCGGAGCCGAGCGGATGAGAGCGCAGAGCGGCCAGCGCGGCCTCGGCGGACTGCCGGGCCACCACCGCGACCATCCGGCCCTCGCAGGCGACGTAGAGCGGGTCGATCCCCAGTAGTTCACATGCCCCGCGTACGGCGGTGCATACCGGGATCGCGTCCTCTTCGAGCACGACCGCCACTTTCGAGGCCTCCGCGATCTCGTTGACGATCGTGGCCACCCCGCCGCGGGTGGCGTCGCGGAGGCACCGCACCTGCCCGTCGCCGCAGGCGTCCAGCAGCCGGGCGGTCAGGTCGTTGAGGGGCGCGGTGTCCGAGGCGATGTCGGCTTCGATGTCCAGTTCTCCCCGGGCGAGCATGACGGTGACGCCGTGCTCCCCGATCGGGCCGGACACGATGACCACGTCGCCGGGCTGGGCGGCGGCGGCGCTCAGCCGGATCGGCCGCTCCAGCGTCCCGACGCCGGATGTGGTGATGTAGCAGCCGTCGGCCTTTCCCCTCTCCACGACCTTGGTGTCTCCGGTGACGATCCACACGCCCGCCGCCCGCGCCGCCGCCGCCATCGAGGCGGTGATACGGCGCAGGTCGGCGACGGGGAAGCCCTCCTCAAGGATGAATCCCGCCGACAGGTATCTGGGTCTCGCCCCGCACATCGCCAGGTCGTTGACGGTGCCGTTGACGGCCAGGTCGCCGATGTCCCCGCCGGGGAAGAACAGCGGCGTCACCACGAACGAGTCGGTGGTGAAGGCGAGCCCCTCGGTGACCGCGCCGTCCTCCATGGGCTCCAGCAGCGGGTTGCGGAAGGACTCCAGGAACACCGCCTCGATCAGGGTGTGGGTGGCCTTGCCACCGGCGCCGTGCGCGAGGGTGATGTGCTCCTCCCGCACGTGGGCCTTGCGCCGGCGCATCCGCTCGATCCGTTCCAGGACCCGCTCCTCGCGGCTGGGGCCGGCGGTTCGCTCCGTGGCCTTGCCGCCGGATCCGGGGCCCGGACGGCCGTTCCCCTCCTCACCGGTTTCGACACGCGGACGATTCACGTAACCGGTCTCACGTATCACGGTCTTCCCCTCGATGACGGCGCCTTCCTCGACGTTCATCCGCGGGTCGCCTCCCTGACCCGTTCCCGGGAGAACCGGCCGAAGTTGTAGTACGCGGCGCAGGCACCCTCGGAGGAGACCATGCAGGTGCCGATCGGGGTCTCCGGCGTGCACGCGGTGCCGAACACCTTGCACTCCCACGGCTTGAGCACACCCTTGAGCACCTCGCCGCACTGGCAGGCCTTCGGGTCGGCCACCCGGCTGCCGGGAATCTCGAAGATCCGCTCGGCGTCGAAGGCGGCGTACCGTTCCGCCATCCTGAGCGCCGACTGCGAGATGAACCCCAGCCCCCGCCACTCGAAGTACGGCCGCAGCTCCATCACCTCGTTGATGACGCCGAGCGCCTTGGGATTGCCGTCCCACGGCACGACACGCGCGTACTGGTTCTCGACCTCCGCCCGGCCCTCGGCCAGCTGGAGGAGGATCCGGTAGACCGTGTGAAGCACGTCGAGCGGCTCGAAACCGGCTACCACCAGGGGTTTGCCGTAGTCGCGGGCGATGAACCCGTACGGCCGGCAGCCGATCACGGTCGAGACGTGACCGGGACCGATGAACCCGTCCAGGCGCAGGTCCGGGGAGTCCAGGATCGCCTTGATCGCGGGAATGATCGTCACGTGGTTGCAGAAGATCGAGAAGTTCTCGATCCCCTCGGCCGCGGCGCGCAGGACCGTCATCGCGGTCGACGGGGCCGTGGTCTCGAACCCGATCGCCATGAAGACCACCCGCCTGCCGGGGTTCTGCCGGGCGATCTTCAATGCGTCCAGCGGGGAGTACACCATGCGGATGTCGGCCCCGCGCGCCTTGGCGTCGAGGAAGGACCCGTTGCCGCCCGGCACCCGCATCATGTCGCCGAACGAGGTCATGATCACATCCGGCTGTTCGGCGATGTGGATGGCGTCGTCGACCCGCCCCATCGGGATCACGCAGACCGGGCAGCCCGGACCGTGCACCAGCGTGACGGCCCCGGGCAGGTAGTCCTCCAGCCCGTGCTTGTAGATCGTGTGGGTGTGCCCGCCGCACACCTCCATGAACTTGTACGCGCGCCCCGGCTCACACAACGCGGCGATCTGCGCGGCCAGCACCCGGGCCTTCTCGGCGTCGCGATACTCGTCGACGAAACGCACCGGGCCTCACCCCTCCTCGATCATGGATTTCCGGAGGGCCTCGATCTCGTCCTCATACGCCTGACCGATGCTTTCGAGGAAGTCGAGTGCGGCCCTGGCCTCCTCCTCGTCGATCTTCGACAGGGCGAAGCCGACGTGGATGAGGATCCAGTCGCCGGGCACGACGGACTCGTCCTCCAGCAGGCCGATGTTGATCGCGCGCTTGACACCGCTGACATCGACCATCGCCAGATCGGGACGGTCAGAAAGGATTTCCACGATCTCGCCGGGGATCCCCAGGCACATGAGCGGCCTCCGCCATCTGGATGGATTCGAGGACGAGATCGTCGCCGCCCTCGGTGTCGATATCGATGCCGCCGCACTCGGGGCAGGTGGCGAAGGGGTCGGCGGACTCGGCCGTCCGGCCGCAGGACCGGCAGCTGAGCCGTACGGGGACGATGACCAGGTCCACCTGGGCACCCTCGGCCACCGACCCGTCCGCGACCGTGGCGAACGCGTGGTTTATCGCCGGTTCCGTGATGCGG
The DNA here is from genome assembly GCF_042898655.1 of Streptosporangium sp. NPDC000396. Taxonomy (NCBI): domain Bacteria; kingdom Bacillati; phylum Actinomycetota; class Actinomycetes; order Streptosporangiales; family Streptosporangiaceae; genus Streptosporangium; species Streptosporangium sp. NPDC000396. Next base: position 21,778 of record NZ_JBIAZA010000025.1, on the reverse strand, counting down.
AGCAGGGCGCCCGCATGAACCCGCGCTCGCCGTACTCGCCGGCCGTCCGCCCGCTGTTCCACGGCGGCGAGGATCGCCTCGGCGATTCCGAACTCGTGCACGACTGATTTCACCTCGTTTCACTTGGTTTCCTCGGACCGCGCGCCGCGGCCCGCGCGGGGGGATCGGGAACGCCGGGACGTCACATTCTTCTGATCTTCAGGTAACGCTTGATGTCGGGAATCGACTGGTAGACCATCACCGCGACCCCTATCAGGACGGCCCCGACGACCAGGTTTCTCAGCATGTTCGTTCCTCCTCATGGCCCGCGGTGGCAGGCACCGTCGTGATTTGTTCCTCGATCAGTTCGAGGACCAGGTCCGCCGCCCTGCCGACGGCGTCGGCGACCGGCACGCTCAGCTCCATGCCGGGCGACATGTCGGCGGGTTCGCAGCCGACGAGCAGGACCCGGCAGGTTTCACCGCCGAGCGTGCCCGCCAGTGACAGCACGGCCTCGGGCGTCATGGCGTGAGCGTCGAGGAAGGTCACCGGGCACTCCTCCGGTGACGGCTCCAGCACGTAGAGGGTGCCGGGCGGCTCACCACGCGACGTGGCGTCGAGGAGAATCGCCAGGTCGTAACCACCGCCGGTCAGCTCGTAGGCGAGGTGGACGCCACGGATGCCGAAGTCGGTCACCACGACCTCTCCCGGAAGGTCCGTTCCCGCCAGACGCCTGGCCACCGCGACCCCGAAGCCGTCGTCGCCGAGAAAGACGTTCCCGACCCCCGCGACGAGGATCCTCATGCGAGAGTCCCCTCTGCTCCGGATCCGTCCAGCGGCTCGACCTCGTCCGGGGCGAAGTAGAGGAAGCGCCCGTGGGATCGGTGCAGGTCGGCCCCCGGGTCGTCCTCCAGGGTGACGGCCAGGTGCCGTACCCCGTCGACGTCGAGGAGCACGGCCTCCACCTGGGCGGTCCTGCCGGTCAGGAACATGTCGTGGGCGTCGGCGCGCCGTCCTCCGGGAGCCAGCCGGACCCGGCTGCCCTTCGCGACCGTCACCCCGGAGATGATCACGCTGTCGGTTTCCGGTGACACCCCGGGATCGGCCCCCGGATCCCACCACGGCGTGGTGGTCTCCCCCGCGGGCGCGTCTATGTAGCGGATCACACCGTGGAGCCGCTCTATCATCTCGGGCGGCATGTCGCCGACCATGTCGATGAGCTGGGCCGCCCGCGGGTCGGTCGCCCGTGCCTGCCGCGTCTCCTCCTCGGTGAGGGTGAGCGTGCGCAGGTGGAGTATCTCGTCGATCTCGGTGGCGTCGAACAGGTCACCCGGGCTCTCCGGCGCGATGTCCGGGTAGTCGTACAGGATGATCGGTGACGACAGCACCACGTCGCGGTGGCCGGGCTCGCCGACGAGGACGGGCCAGGTGTGCTGGTTCCGGCAGGTCTCCGCGATCGGCCGCGCCCACTCCGGTGGATCGGTGAGGGAGACGAAGGCTCCTCCGGTGACTCCGATGAGCAGGTGCGCCGAGATCAGCGATCGCCGTAGTGCCCGCTCGCGCGGTGCGTCCGGCTCGTCCCAGCCGGTGACGTTCTCCACCTGGACACGCAGCCGGATGAGACCGTACGGCCCCGCCGTCCGCTCGGCCTCCACCTTCATGACCGCGCGCAACGGCAGATGCTCGGAGACGACGCGCCCCTGCCGCTCACCGGTCGGCGCCAGGATCGGCTCCTCCGACCGGTCTCCGGGGATGTGCACCTCGACCGTCTGGGCGGCGTCGAGCAGGGCGGCGATGGGAAGGACGGCCTTCGCCTCGCGCTCGGTCGCCTCGTCGAAGGTGAGGTGGCTCCGCCCGCCGCTCGTCAGCTCCTCGACCTGCCGGTAGCCGCCGTCCTCGGCCCGTTCGACGCTTCTGGCCCTGACGTGCAGGAAGCGCAGGCACACGTGCACCACGGCGGCGTCGGCCCGTTCGAGAAGGCATTCGGTCACGCTTGCGGAGGGTTCGGCCGTGGCGGCGAACCCCGGCGGCACGAGCACTCCGAACTGCCAGCGCACCCGGTTCTTGGCGGCCGAGGCCCGGTAGGGGTAGAGCAGGTAACCCTCGTACAGCACCGCGTCGGCCACCCTCCGGGCGATCTCCATCGGCACGGTCATCCGAGCGCCTCCTTGAGGAGTAGTTCCACGGCTTCGTCCCACGTCGCCAGGGCGCGCCCGGACTTGAACCGGTGCAGGGACCGCAGCGTGTCCCGGCTCAGCCGAAGCCATCCGGTCTGCGGGAAGTAACGGTCCATCAGCTCCCGCCACACGGCCACCGGCAACCTGTGGCGGGCTTCGCAGTGCCAGGGCACCTGCCCCACCGCGAAGCCGCCCTCCGTCCTGGCGAACACGGTGCCGCTGAAGAGCATGAGCAGGGGGATCTCGCCGTCGTCGAGCGCGGCGAAGTATTTGCCCGCGGCCACCTCAAGGTCGTAGCTGCACGGCACGGGCAGGTCGACCTCGGTGCTTCCCTCGAAGGCGGGAACCATGATCGAGACGTTGGCGAACTGCAGGGGTTTCAGCGTGTCGCCCCACCGGGAGGGGTCGCCGAACAGGTCACCGAGCAGGTCCGCCTCTTCGGGGCCGTACCGCCTGAGATGCGGTTCCACCCGGATCTGGCACCGTAGCGCGATGGCGTGCACCCCGTTCGGGGACGGTTCGGTGACGCGCAACCGGAAGACCATCGTCGGGAAGGCCGCATGCGGCTCCGCCCGCGCGCCCACACAGTCGAAGCCAAGCTCACCGGCCATCATGCTCCTCTCGGAGCGGTACGGCATGCCCGCGCTCACGCAGGTCGGCGAAGAAGCCGTCGATGGCCTGCCATGCCTCCTGGCCGCCGTCGAAGCCCTTCCAGTGCGTCCGGACCAGGCCGACGAGCCGGTAGCAGGCGTCGACCGGGACGAGATGGCAGGCGCACCCGTCTCCGCGGCGGTCGATGAGCAGCGCCTCGACGTCGGGCAGGGCGCCGGCCAGCGCCGGGTTGGCCGCCAGGACCCGCTCCCAGGTCTCCAGCGGGAGCTCGGACTGGGTGGCCCCGCCGGGGCTCGGGTAGAAGGCGACCGTACGGCCGAGCGCGGAGTTGCGGAAGAAGAACGCCATGCGCACCGGGATCTGCAGCTCGTCCCAGTCGGCCGCGTTCAGCCGGAACGACGGATCGTACAGGTGACGCTTCGGAACCGCCCGATAGCGCCCTCGAACGGTCTCATCCTGAGCGAACAGCGGATGGCAGGCACGGCAGGCGCACAGAAGCGCCCGGCTTTCGAGGTCGACCACGTGGCCGTGGTCTTCGCCGATCGGCTCCGCGCACATCCCGCACCGTTCCACATCCGCCCTGCGCGGTTCGCGAAAGCGGCGCAGCCCGATGCCCGCCTTCCGGGACTCGCGGAACCGGCGTAGCCCGGTAGCCGTCACGAGACCCCCTCCGGCACGGGACACGGGCCGGGCGGGCGGTGCTGGATCTGCAACAGCGACGTCTGATCGCCCGTCACGCCTTCCACGTCCACCCGGGACACCTCGGGCGCGGCCTGGACGACGGCACGTTCGATGGCGTCGGTGACGGTGAGCTGTGAGGAGGGGCATCCGTGGCAGGTGCCCCGCAGGCGTAGCCGCGCGACCCCGCCCTCGTCCACATCGAGCAGCTCCACATCCCCTTCGTGGGCGCCGAGATAGGGCCGGATGTCCTCCAGCGCCGCGCGCACCCGCTCCTCGGTGCTCAGCGGGTGCAGGTCGTGCAGCACCAGCAGCGCCGCGACCAGGTCATCGGCGGCCATGCGGTGCAGCACCTCGGCCGCCTCGGCCTCGGTGACGATCTCCATGACCCGCTCCAGGCCCGCGCCGTACAACTCGACCAGGACGCGCACCAGCTCCTCGGCCGCGCCCCGCGCCACCGGGCCGCCGAGCCCGGCCAGTTCATCGATCAGCGCCTCGACCCGATCACCGGTCACCTGAACGTCGGTGGTTCCTGCCATCTGACTCCACCCCCGTCAAGCGCCGAACGCGTGGGGGGTGTGCAGCGTGCGGAGTTCCTTACCGCCACCCAGATACATGTGCACCCCGCACGGCAGACACGGATCGAAACTCCGCACCGTGCGCATGATGTCGATCCCCTTGAACGCCTCCGGCGGGTTCTCCTCGAAAATCGGCGTGTTCTGCACCGCGTCCTCATACGGGCCCGGAGTGCCATGCACATCCCGCACACTGGCGTTCCACGGCGTCGGCGGATACGGGTGATAATTCGCGATCTTCCCGTCCCGGATCACCATGTGATGCGACAACACCCCTCGCACCGCCTCGGTGAACCCACACCCGATCGCCTCCTCCGGCACGGTGAACGGCGCCCAGGTCTGCGTCCGCCCGGCCCGCACCTCCCCCAGCGCCTGCTCGACGAAATACACCGCGCACGCCGCGGCGTAGGCCTGGAAATACGACCGGGCCCGGTTACGCTCCAGCGCGTTGGACAGCAGTTCCCCATCGCGTTCGGGGATCTTCCACTCCAGAGTGGTCTCCGGCTTCGTGGCGGTCTTGGGCAGATTGATCTGCACGCTGTGCCCGGTGGCCCGGACATACCCGATGTCCACCCGCCCCGACAGCGCCGTCGACCACAGCCGGGCGATCGGCCCGCCCCCGGTGTCCAACGCCAGCAGCTGCTGCCCGTCGTGCCAGCGCGGCGACATCACCCAGCTGTAGTTCCCGGCGAAGTCCCGCTTCTGCGGCCGCGGAATGGTGTGCTGGTTCCACGGGTGGCGCGCATCCACCGGATTACCCAGCGGATCATGGGTGACGAACGGCTCGGCCCCGGCGGTCACCCAGTCGTCGTAGTAGGAGCTGCCCAGCAGGATCCGGATGCCCAGGTTGATGTCCACCAGGTCATCGGTCACCAGCCGGCCGTCCACCACCACTCCGGGGGAGACGAACATCTGCCGACCCCACTGGCTCATCGTGTCGTAGCGGAAGTCGCAGTGCGCCGGGTCGTTGAAGCTGCCCCAGCAGCCCAGCAGCACCCGGCGCCGGCCTACCTGCTCATAGCCCGGCAGCGCCTCATAGAAGAAGTCGAACAGGTCATCGTGCATCGGCACGACCCGCTTGAGGAACTCCACATACCGCATCAGCCGAGACAGGTAGTCGGTGAACAGCTGCACCGTGGCCACCGTGCCCACCCCGCCCGGATACAGCGTGGACGGGTGCACATGCCGGCCCTCCATCAGGCAGAACATCTCCCGGGTCAGCCGGGACATCTGCAGCGCCTCCCGGTAGAAGTCGCCCTCCAGCGGGTTCAGCGAGCGCATGATGTCGCCGATCGTGGCGTACCCGTGCGCGTCGGCGTGCGGCGCCGCGGTGCGGGTGGCCTGCTCCCACACCCCCGGGTTGGTGGCGCGCACCATCTTCTCGCAGTAGTCCACCCCGACCAGGTTCTCCTGGTAGATGTTGTGGTCGAACATGTACTCGGCGGCCTCACCCAGATTGATGATCCACTCGCCCAGCGCGGGCGGCCGCACCCCGTAGGCCATGTTCTGCGTGTACACCGAGCAGGTGGCGTGGTTGTCCCCGCAGATCCCGCAGATCCGGCTGGTGATGAAATGCGCATCCCGCGGGTCCTTGCCCTTCATGAAGATGCTGTACCCGCGGAAGATCGACGAGGTGCTGTAACACTCCGCCACCCGCCGACCCTTGAAATCGATCTTGCAGTAGATGCCCAGGCTGCCCACGATCCGGGTGATCGGATCCCAGGCCATCTCCACCAGATCCCCGCCGGCGGCCCCAGCGGCCCCCGACCGCGACGTGCTCGTCATCGCACCCTCACCATTTCCCCCGCTTGCCCTGCCACTGTCCCGCCCGCCCTTGCCCCTGCCGTTTCCGTGCCTGCGCCGTGCCCCCGGCCGATGTTCCTGAAGGTCACCAGGGGGCCCGGTAACCGGTCAGCAACTCCCGGCCCCGCGCCCGCCACTTCGGCTCCCGATCCACCGTCTTGAGCGTGATCCCCCGCAACGCCCGCACCAGCGCCCCATACGCGCCACTGGCCGTCGCCGACACCCGCGCCCCCGGCGGCTCGTCCATGAACGGCATGAACTTGTCCGGAAACCCCGGCATCGTGCACGCGATACAGATCCCGCCCACGTTCGGGCACCCTCCGACCCCGTTGATCCACCCCCGCTTGGGCACGTTGCACTTCACCACCGGCCCCCAGCAGCCGATCTTCACCAGACACGTCGGCGACCCGTACTCGGTCGCGAACTGCCCCTGCTCGTAATACCCCGCCCGGTCGCAGCCCTCATGCACCGTCTGCCCGAACAGCCACGTCGGCCGCAACGCCTCATCCAGCGGAATCATCGGCGCCTGCCCGGCCACCTGGTACAACACATACAAGATCGTCTCCGACAGGTTGTCCGGCTGGATCGGACACCCCGGCACGTTCACGATCGGCAGCCCCGCCTTCGACCGCCAGTCCCACCCCAGGTAATCGGCCACCCCCATCGCCCCGGTCGGATTGCCCGCCATCGCGTGAATCCCGCCATAGGTCGCGCACGTCCCCGCCGCGATCACCGCAGTTGCCTTCGGCGCCAGCCGATCCAGCCACTCACTGGTCGTCATCGGCTGCCCGGTGGCCGGGTCATTGCCGAATCCGCACCAATACCCCTCCTGCTTGATCGCCTCGTTCGGGATCGACCCCTCCACCACCAGCACGAACGGGTCCAGCTCCCCCCGATCGGCCTTGAAGAACCACTCGATGAACACATCCGCGCCCTGCATCGGCCCCGACTCGAAATCGATCAGCGGCCAGTGCACCGCCACCCGCGGCAGCCCGGGCAGCGCGCCCAGCACGATCTCCTCGATACTCGGCTGTGTCGCCGCGGTCAGCGCGACCGAGTCCCCGTCACAGCTCAGCCCCGCGTTGATCCACAGAATGTGAACGACCGGCTCCTCCCGCGCTTCCGGCGCGCCACCGGCCGGCCCTGCCGGAGTTTTCATGCCGCCTCCCCGGTCCTCGACGTCGACGGATCGTGATCGGTGTAGAGGGCCTCCCGCGTGGTGCGCGTCATAACGTGTCCCTTCTCCTGCGAAAGCGACGGCCGGTCATCCGGCGTGATGGGGCTGTGAGGAGGGGATCGCTCCGAGCGCGTGCTGGGTGAGTTCCCACAGCACGTGGTAGAGCGTCGTCTGGGCTTCCTGGATCCGGTGCACCGACGACGACGGGATGACGAACAGGTAGTCGAGCAGGTCGAGCTCGGCCAGCCGTCCTCCCTGGTCTCCGGCCAGGCCGATGGTGAGCATGCCCCGGCGCGCCGCCTCCTCGAACGCCTGGATGACGTTGGCGGATCCTCCGCTCGTGGACAGGCCGATGGCCATGTCGCCACGCCGTCCCAGCGCCGCGAGCTGGCGGGCGAAGACGACCTCGAAGCCCACGTCGTTGGAGAGCGCGGTCACCACGGCGACGTCGCTGGTCAAGGAGAGCGCGGGCAGGGACAGGCCGTAGGCCGGATGCAGGAAGGTGGTGGCCACCTCCTGCGCGTCGGTGGAGCTGCCCCCGTTGCCGAAGGCGAACAGCCGGCCACCGGAGGCGAACCGGATGGCCATCTCCTCGGCGCACTCCGCGAGCGCGTCCGCCGACGCCTCGGCCACCTGCCGGCGCAGCCGTACGATCTCGGCGGCTTTTTCCTCGGTGGACCGGCAGGCCTCCTTCAGGACCGAGTCGAGGTCGGCCTGGCCCTCGTAGAGGAAGGGATACAGCTCGCTCATGTCCCCGGGCCGCGGTTCGTCAACCATGCCTGTCGCCGTTCTTCTTTGTGATCACGGCGAGGGCCTCCTTGGCGTGCACCAGGACGGTGTCGCCCGCCTCCGCGTCGACCAGTGCCACGCTCACCTCTTCGGTGACGCCGTCGGCGTCGACGAGGGCCAGGTCCCGGTAAACCAGCCGGATCACGGTCACCGGCACGGCCTCGTCGGAACAGGTGACGCATGTGTCGGCGTTACAGCCCGTGGGCTCGGTCATCCGATTGTCTCCTTGCCAAGCAGGCCGGGCTGGTCGATGAACACGTGCACCAGCTCCCACAGGATGTGGTAGGCGGTGACGTGGATCTCCTTCACCACGGCGGGGTCGTCCGAGGCGGCGATCAGGACATGGTCGGCCGCCTGGTTCCGCGCGACGGCACCTCCGTCGCCGCCGACCAGGGCGAGGGTGAACAGGCCCAGGTTCTTGGCCGTCTCCAGACCGTGCAGGACATTGACGCACCCGCCGTCGCGGGAAATCCCGAGCGCCATGTCCGGTGGATCCGCCCATTGGCGAAGCTGGTGGGCGAAGGTCTCGGCGAGTCCTTCGCGGTTGCCCACCCCGCTGACCGTCGCCGCGTCGTTGCTCAGCGCCACCGCGGGCAACGCCCTTTTGCCCACGATGACCGGGTGCATGAATTCGACCGCTATGTGCGCCGCGTCCGTGCCGCAGCCGCCGTTACCGAAGACGATCAGCTTTCCGCCCCGGTGGAACCGGGCGGCCATGGCCTGGCACGCCCGCGCGATCCGCGCGGAGTCCCCCGCGAGAGCACGGCCAGCGGAATCTCGTCTGGTGAGGGCCTCGCTGACGGCTAGTTGCATGGGCGATGTGACTGGCATGTGGACGCTCCGTTATTTACGGTAGTCATTAGGTTACGGTGAGTGTTCGTGGAATCTACACCTTCGCCGCCACAAACCGGAGTAAAGGTATGATCATTGACGTAACCTTCTCTTCCAGATCATGCGTGCTCGCGACCGGCAGCCCGTAAGGCGCGGCGAAGATGACCTCATGAGCACCGGACCTACGCGGGCTGAGACCCGGACCCGGATCAGGATCCGAGTCGAAGGGATCGTGCAGGGGGTGGGTTTCCGTCCTCACGTCCATTCCCTGGCCCGGCGACTGGCCCTGTCGGGATGGGTGGGCAACGACGGCCAGGGCGTGTTCATCGAAGCCGAAGGCACCGCCGAGGGCGTCGCGCGTTTCCAGGAGGACCTGCGGGATCACGCGCCACCGCTGGCGGTGATCCACCGGATCACCGCCAGCGCGATACCGGCGCGCGGCGATCAGGGGTTCCACATCGCCGGCAGCCGTGCGGGAAGCGAGCGGGTGACGCTGATCTCCCCCGATGTCGCGACGTGCGCCGACTGCCTGGCCGAGCTGTTCGACCCGGCCGACCGGCGATACCGCCACGCCTTCATCAACTGCACCAACTGCGGGCCGAGGTTCACCGTCGTCCGGGACGTTCCCTATGACCGACCGGCCACGACGATGGCCGCGTTCGCCATGTGCGAGAGATGCGCGGAGGAATATCTCGATCCGCAGGACCGGAGGTTCCACGCCCAGCCGATCTCCTGCCCGGCCTGCGGCCCGGCCCTGCGACTGCTCGGCGCCCACGGCGACGCCTGCGGCGGTGCCGGCAGTCGTGCCGGCGGCGATCCGATCGGGCTCGCGGCCGAACTGCTGGGATCGGGCGGCGTTCTGGCCGTCAAAGGCCTCGGGGGCTACCACCTGGCGGTCGACGCGGGCGACGAGGACGCCGCACGGACTCTGCGATCACGCAAGCACCGCGAGGACAAGCCGTTCGCCGTCATGGTCGCCGATCTCGACGCCGCGCGAGCGCTCTGCGAGCTGGGCCGCGACGCCGAGCGGCTGCTCACCTCCCCCCGCCGGCCGATCGTGCTGCTGCCCCGCCGCCCCGGCGCCCCGATAGCCGAGGCCGTGGCCCCGGGCGACCGGCGCCTGGGCATCATGCTGCCGTACACGCCCGTGCATCATCTGCTCTCCAGGCAGTTCGCCCGGCCGTACGTGCTCACCAGCGGGAACCGTTCCGATGAGCCCATCGCCTACCAGGATCACGATGCGTTCGCCCGGCTTTCCGATATCGCGGACTGTTTCCTCACCCATGACCGTCCGATCCACATCCGCACCGACGACTCGGTGATCATCCCGATGGGAGGGCGCGAGCTCCCCCTGCGGAGATCGCGGGGATACGCCCCCGAGCCCCTGCGGCTCTCCCGTCCCGTACGGCGAGCCGTACTCGCGTGCGGTGCGGAGCTGAAGAGCACCTTCTGCCTGGCGAAGGGGCACCACGCCTTCGTCTCCCACCACATCGGCGATCTTGAGAACTACGAGACGCTGCGCTCCTTCACCGAGGGGATCGACCATTTCCGGCGCCTGTTCGACATCACGCCGCAGGTCGTCGCGCACGATCTCCATCCTGAGTACCTGTCCACCAAGTACGCCCGAGAGACCGACGGGGTGGATCTGGTCGGGGTCCAGCACCACCACGCGCACATCGCCTCCTGTCTGGCCGACAACGACGAGGCCGGGCCCGTCATCGGAGTGGCCTTCGACGGCCTCGGTTACGGCACCGACGGCACCTTCTGGGGCGGCGAGTTGCTCGTGGCCGACCTCAACGGGTTCACCCGCGCCGGTTGCCTGGCTCCGGTGCCGCTGCCCGGCGGCACGGCGGCGATCAGGCAGCCCTGGCGGATGGCCGCCGCGCACCTGGACGCCGCCTACGACGGGGCGCCCCCGGACGATCTGCCGGTGAGGTCCCGTCAGCACCGGCTCTGGGACGACGTGGTGGCCGTGGCCAGGTCCGGGGTGAACTCCCCCCTCACCTCCAGCGCCGGCCGGCTGTTCGACGCCGTCGCGGCGCTCATCGGGCTCCATGACACCGTCAACTACGAGGGGCAGGCCGCGATCGCGCTGGAGCAGCGGGCCGATCCCGCCGAGAGATCCGCCTACTCGGCCGGTTTCCTCGACGAGGCCGGACTGCTGCTGATCCAGACCGGTGACCTCGTCAGAGCCGTCGTCGACGACCTGCGCGGCCGGACCGATCCGGCGACCATCGCCGCCCGCTTCCACAACGGGCTCGCCGCCGTCACCGCCGCGAGCTGCGTACGGCTGCGCGCGGACACCGGCATCGGCACGGTCGCCCTGTCCGGTGGCGTCTTCCAGAACCGGCTGCTGACCGACGGCCTCGTCCAGGCGCTTCAGCGTCACGGCTTCCGGGTCCTGACCCACCACCGCGTTCCGCCCAACGACGGCGGCATCAGTCTCGGCCAGGCCGCCGTGGCCGCCGCACGCGACCTCCTCTCCTCCTTCCGGACCAACGCCCCCTGAGGTTCCGCCGTCCCCTGAAGGACGGGGCGTCCACGCGCCATGCGTTTCGCGCGGACCCGCGACGTCTGCGGGCTTCCGCTCCCGGTGATCTTCCGGTTATCTTCAGCCCGTGGACAGCACGGCAACATTCCCTTGCGCCCCGATCGAAGGAGAAAGACCTTGACGGCAGCCGACCTCTGGATCCGCTGCTTCCACCCGTCGCCACGGAGCGACGTCCAGGTGGTCTGCTTCCCTCACGCGGGAGGGTCCGCGAGTTACTATCGTCCGCTGTCCGGGGCCCTGTCACCGTCGGCGGAGATGCTCGCCGTGCAGTACCCCGGCAGGCAGGACCGCTACAACGAGCCGCCGGTCACCGACATCCACCTCCTCGCCGACCAGATCGCGGACGTGCTGGGGCGGCCGGGCGATCGGCCACGGGCGTTCTTCGGGCACAGCATGGGAGCCACCGTGGCCTTCGAGGTCGCCAGGCGCCTCACCTCCGGGGCGCCGATCGTGCTGTTCGCGTCGGGACGGCGCGCGCCCTCCTCGAACCGCCATGAGACCAGGCACCTGCTCGGCGACGACGAGCTGGTAACCGTGCTCGACGAACTGAGCGGGACGGATGCCGCGGTGCTGGAGGACAAAGATCTCCGGGAGCTGGTGCTCCCGGTGGTGCGCAGCGACTACCGGGCGATCGAGACCTACCGGTATACCGGCGGCCCGCCACTCGACTGCCCGATCGTCGCGTTCACCGGCGACGCCGACCCGATGACGAGCCTTGAGGAGGCACGGGCGTGGAGTGAGCACACCAGGGCGGGCTTCGAGCTCCGTGTCTTCCCGGGTGGCCACTTCTTCGTCGGCGACGACCAGGCGGCCGTGGCCCAGGCGATACTCGAAGCGCTGAGGAAGGTTCACGCATGACGTCGCTGCTGGCCATCAGTGACCTGCACATCGGATACCGGGAGAACCGGCGGATCGTCGAGGAGCTGCGGCCCGTCTCCGGCTCCGACTGGCTGCTGGTCGCCGGAGACGTCTCCGAGAAGGTCGCCGACGTCGAGTGGGCGTTGCGCCTGCTCAGCGAGCGCTTCGAGAAGGTGGTGTGGGCGCCGGGCAACCACGAGCTGTGGACCCACCCCAGCGACCCGGTCCAGCTCCGCGGCGAAGAACGCTATCGGCATCTGGTGAAGATCTGCGGCGACCTCGGAGTGGTCACCCCCGAGGATCCCTACCCGGTGTGGGACGGGCCGGGCGGGCCGGTCACCGTCGCCCCGTTGTTCGTGCTGTACGACTACACCTTCCGCGTGCCCGGCGTCGCGACGGAGGAGGAGGCCCTCGCCCTGGCCTACGAGAAGGGGGTGGTCTGCACCGACGAGATGTTCCTCCATCCCGACCCCCACCCCTCCCGCGCCGCCTGGTGCCGGGCCAGGATCGCCGAGACCGAACTCCGGCTGGCGGCCCGTCCCCGGGACATCCCCACCGTGCTCGTCAACCACTATCCGCTGGTCCGCGAGCCGACCCTGGTTCTCCGCCACCCGGAGTTCGCGATCTGGTGCGGCACCGAGCGGACCGCCGACTGGCACGTGCGTTTCGACGCCCGCGCGGTCGTCTACGGCCACCTGCACATTCCCCGGACGACCTGGCACGACGGCGTGCGCTTCGAGGAGGTCTCCGTGGGCTATCCCCGCGAGTGGCGGTCCCGCCCCACGCCGCCGGGCCGTCCTCGTCAGATCCTTCCCGCGCCATGATCGAGAAGATCCTTCCCTCCTGGGTCGCGAGCGTGGAGGCGTTCTACGACCCACCCGATGCCGTGCTGCTGCCGGAAGAGGAGATCGTCGTCGCCCAGGCGGTGGACAAGCGGAGAAACGAGTTCACCACCGCCCGCCACTGCGCCCGCCAGGCTCTGGCCCGGCTCGGGCTGCCGCCGGTGCCGATCCTGCCCGGCGAGCGCGGCGCCCCCGTATGGCCCGACGGGGTGACGGGTGCCATCACCCACTGCGCCGGATACCGGGCCGCCGCCGTCTCCCTGAAGGCCCTCACCGTCGGCATCGACGCCGAGCCTCACGAACCGCTCCCCGAAGGCATCCTGTCGGCCATCGCCCTCGACCAGGAGCAGGCCGCACTGGCGAGACTCGGCGGGCGGATCCACTGGGACCGGCTGCTGTTCAGCGCCAAGGAAAGCGTCTACAAGGCGTGGTTCCCCCTGGCCCGCCGCTGGCTCGACTTCGAGGAGGCCCTCATCACCCTCGACCCTTCCGGGACCTTCACCGCCCGCCTCCTCGTCCCCGGTCCTCACGTCGCGGGGCAGCGGCTGACCGGATTCGCCGGACGCTGGCTCGTCGCCGACGGCCTGGTGGTGACCGCCATCACGCTCCCGGACAGATAGCCCTGCTCACCGCGCACGGCGCGGAGTCCGCGACGGCCGCCGCCACCTCGAAGTTCCGGGCGACCAGGTTGATGCGCAGGGCACGCAGGATCTGGGGTTCGTCGTCGACGACAAGGACGCTCGTCATGTCCGCACTCTTGAGGAGATGGGCAGTGTGAGAGTCATGGTGAGGCCTCCCCCTGGCGTCTCCTCCGGCAGCAGTGTGCCTCCCATCGCCTCCGCGAGCCCCCGGGAGAGCGCGAGGCCCAGTCCGACGCCCGAGTGGTTGTCACGATCGCCCAGCCGCTGGAACGGCAAGAAGACGCGGTCGTACGCCTCGCGTGGAATACCCGGGCCGCGGTCGATGACGCGGGTCTCGACATGGTCGCCGTACCAGCTCGCGGTGATGAGGACCTTCTCCCCGGCCGGGCTGTAGCGCACGGCGTTGGACATCACGTTGACCAGAATCCGCTCGGTCAGCGCCGGGTCGGCGAGGACCTCGGGCAGGTCCGGCGATATGTCGCCCTCGATGCGGTCCCGGAGCGGGCCGAGCTCGTCGATCGAGCGCGGGATGATCTCTTCGAGCGCGACCGGCTGCGGGGTGAGGCCGAGCACGCCGGCCTGCAGGCGGCTCATGTCGAGCAGGTTGGCGACCAGCCGGTCGAGTTTGGTCAGCGACTCGGCCGCCGTGGCCAGCAGCTCCTCCCTGTCCTCCGCGCTCCACTCGATATCGGTGCTGCGCAGGCTGTCGACGGCGAGCCTGGCCGAGGCGAGCGGGGTGCGCAGGTCATGGCTCACCGCGGCGAGCAACGCCGTACGCATCTTGTCGGCCTCGGCCAGCGGCCTGGCCTGCTCGGCCTCCTCCTCCAGCCGATCCTGCCGCAGGGCCACGGCCGCCTCCGCGGCGAACGCCTCCAGAACCCGGCGGTCCGCCGCGTCGAGCAGCCGCCCGCGTGCGGCGAGCACCAGATCGCCGTCGATCACCACGTCGGTGTCGGCGGCTCCCGGACAGGTGCAGGGGGGACCACCGGCGATGGCGACGATCCGCCACGCCCCGGGATCCGACTGGTCGTCCGGCGCGGGTTCACCGATCCGCTCCAGCAGCGTGACCGAGGTCAGGCCGAAGGTCTCCCGCAGCCTGGCCAGCAGCGAGGGCAACGCGTGCTCCCCGCGCAGCACGTGCCCGGCCAGCGTGGACAGCACCTCGGCGTCGGCGCCGGCGCGAGCCGCCTCCCTCGTGCGCCGTGCCGCCAGGTCCACGACGGCGCTCACCAGGACGGCCACCAGCACGTAGACGCTCAGCGCGAGCAGGTTCTGCGGGTCGGAGATCGTGAACCGCTCGACCGGCGGGGTGAAGAAGTAGTTGAGCAGAAGGAAGCCGAGCACGGCCGCGGTGACCGCGGGCCACATGCCGCCCACCAGCGCGACGCCGACGACCATGAGGAGGAACAGCAGGATCCCGCCGGGCAGTGCCAGGCCGTTCCTGAACGGGACCAGCACGGCGGTGAGCACGGGGAGGCCGAGCAGCGCCATCGCCCACCCCGCGAGCCGTCTCGTGCGGGTGAGCGCGGCCCCCGGCCGGACGCGCCGCGTGCCCTTGCTGACCTCGGCATGGGTGATCATGTGGACGTCGATCGACCCGGACAGCGCGGTGGTGGTCACGCCGACGCCCGGGGAGAACAGCTGCGCGAGCCGGCCGCGCCGGGACGCGCCCAGCACCAGCTGGGTGGCGTTCACCCCGCCGGCGAAGTCGAGCAGCGCGCGCGGCACGTTCTCTCCCACCACCTGGTGGTAGGTGCCGCCCAGGCTCTCCACCAGCGTTCGCTGGCGCGCCAGGTTGGCCGGGTCGGCCTCGGCCAGGCCGTCGGAACGGGTCACGTGCACCGCCAGCAGGTCGGCGCCCTTGGTCCTGGCCGCGATCCTGGCCGCCCGCCGTATCAGCGTGTCTCCCTCGGGGCCGCCCGTCAGCGCCACCACCACGCGCTCGCGCGCCTCCCAGGTGCCCTCGATGCCGTGGTCGGCGCGGTACTGGTCGAGCTGCTCGTCGACCTTCTCCGCGAGCCAGAGCAGGGCCAGCTCCCGCAGGGCCGTCAGGTTGCCCACACGGAAGTAGTTCGACAGGGCCGCGTCGATCTTTTCCGGGGCGTAGATGTTGCCGTGGGCCATCCGGCGGCGCAACCCGTCCGGCGGCATGTCCACCAGCTGCACCGCGTCCGCGCGCCGTACCACCTCGTCGGGCACGGTCTCGCGCTGCGGCACCCCGGTGATCTGCTGGACGACGTCGTTGAGTGACTCCAGGTGCTGGATGTTGACGGTGGAGATGACGTCGATCCCGGCGTCGAGGATCTCCTCGATGTCCTGCCACCGCTTGGGATTGCGCGAACCGGGCACGTTGGTGTGCGCCAGCTCGTCGATCAGCGCCACCTTCGGCTTGCGCGCGATGACCGCGTCCACGTCGAGTTCCGTGAAGCTCGTCCCGCGGTAGGGCATGGTCTTGCGTGGGACGGTCTCCAGACCCTCCAGCAGCGCGGCGGTGCGGGCACGGCCATGAGTCTCGACGAAGCCCACGACCACGTCGGTGCCCCGCGACAGCCTCCGGTGCCCCTCTTCGAGCATCGCGAAGGTCTTGCCGACGCCGGGAGCCGCGCCCAGGTAGACGCGCAGTTGCCCGCGTCCCCCGCCCATCGGCCGCTCACCACTTTCCATCCTGCTCCGCGGGCCGTTCCGCTCGTCGCGCTCGGCCCCTCTCAACTCCGATCATCTCCTGTCCGGGGAGGGAGCGAGCCGCCGAGGCGGGCATAAGGGGTGCCCGACCCGCTCGGAGCACACGCGCCGGAGGGAGACGGGGCCTGCCCGGCCCGGCATGCGGCGCCGCCCGGCTCCGACGACTCCGGGCCTCATTCCGAAACGCCCGTATCAGGCGACGCCCTCCGCCGGGACCGCTCACCCGAATTCAACGCGATCGGCCGGCTCGCTTTTTCATTTCATCAAATCGACAAAACAAGTGTCTTTCTTTTTGTTTTTTTGATAAACTACATACACAAATGGGGAAATGGCGACAGGAGTCTCAAGAGGGCCACTGCCAAGCAGTTGTCAGCCCATACAGGACACGAAGACCCGAACGTCACCCCACACCGACCAGAAGGCGACAATCCAGCGCCCACGGGGCTCGCGGCACGGAAAACCGGTTGACGAGAGCTTTATTCTTATCGTGTCCCGCACCGATAGTAAAATAAATCGACTAAATCCAGTGAGGAGTGTGCTGCCTGCTGATGCCCCCTGATACCACCGCCTCCGGGCGAGATGCCGACACCCGTCAGTCCTCGATTCCACACCCGCCCCGCGCCGGCAGGATGAATTCGCTGTGGCGAATGAGGTCCTACCTGCGCCCCTATGTCACACGCCTGATCCTGATCTGGATACCCGCCTTCGGCGGGATCGCGATCGGCATCGTCATCCCGTTGATCAGCAAGGAGATCATCGACGGCCCCGTCGCCCGAGGCGACGCCGCGGCCATCCTTCCCCTCGCGCTGCTCGCCCTGGCGCTGGGCGTGATCGAGGCACTGCTCACCTTCCTGCGCCGATGGTTCTGGGGTGACGCCGTCCTCGGCATGGAAGCCACGATCCGCGACGATCTCTACGGGCACCTGCAGCGACTGCCGATGGGATTCCACGGCGCCTGGCAGTCCGGCCAGTTGTTGTCCCGGGCGACGACCGACCTCTCGGCGATCCGGAGGTTCCTCGGCTTCGGCATGTTCTTCCTCGTTCTGACGACCGTCCAGATCGTGACGGTGACCGCGTTGCTGCTGCGGATGTACTGGCCGCTCGGCCTGCTGGTCGCCCTGTCGGTGGTGCCGATCATGATCACCTCGCTGCGCTTCGAGCGGGGCTACATCGCCGTCTCCCGCCAGGTCCAGGACGAGCAGGGCGACCTCGCCACCGTGATCGAGGAGTCCGCGGTCGGCATCCGCACGATCAAGGCCTTCGGCCGCGCCCGGCACGTCTTCGACAACTTCGACGAAGGGGCCCTCAAGGTCTACCGGACCTCGATGGAGAAGGTACGGCTGTCAGCCAGGTTCTTCACCTTCCTTGAGGTGATCCCGAACATCACCCTCGCCGTCGTCCTGCTGCTCGGCGCGCTCGCGGTCGGCTCGGGCTCCCTGACACTGGGCACGCTGGTGGCCTTCACCACGCTGATGCTGCAGCTGGTGTGGCCCATCTCGGCCCTCGGCTTCATCCTCGTGACCGGCCAGGAGGCGATGACCGCCGCGGACCGGGTGATGGAGGTGCTCGACACCGAGCCGGAGATCACCGGGGGCACCGCCGTGATCGAGCGGCCGCGCGGGCACCTGCGATTCGAGGGCGTCGGGTTCCGCTTCCCCGGCGCCGCCGAACCGGTGCTCCACGATGTCTGGCTGGAGGTGCGGCCGGGAGAGACGGTCGCGGTCGTGGGCGCCACGGGTTCGGGCAAGACCACGCTGACGGCCCTCGTCCCCCGGCTGTACGACGTCAGCGCGGGCCGGATCACGATCGACGGGCACGACGTGCGCGACCTGTCGTTGCCGGCGCTCCGCTCGATGGTCGCCACGGCCTTCGAGGATCCGACCCTGTTCTCGATGAGCGTCAGGGAGAACCTCACGCTCGGGCGGCACGACGCCACCGAGGAGGAGATCGAGGCCGCGATCCAGGTCGCTCAGGCCGGGTTCGTCCATCAGCTGCCATGGGGGCTCGAGACCAGGATCGGCGAGCAGGGGATGTCCCTGTCCGGCGGTCAGCGCCAGCGCCTGGCCCTGGCACGCGCGGTTCTCAGCAGGCCGAAGATCCTCGTGCTGGACGACACCCTCTCAGCCCTGGACGTCGAGACCGAGGCCCTGGTGGAGGAGGCTCTCCGGCACGTGTTGCGGGACGCCACGGGGATCGTCGTGGCGCACCGGGCCTCCACCGTCCTGCTCGCCGACAAGGTCGCCCTGCTGGTCGACGGCACGATCGCGCACGTCGGCCGTCATCAGGAGCTGATGGCGACCGTGCCGGAGTATCGCGCGCTGCTCTCCGCCGACCTCGACGGCACCGACCTCGAAGGCACCGGTCTCGAAGGCCTCGGCCCCGACGGCATCGATCTTGACAGCGCCGGCCTTGACGACTCCGATCTTGACAGCACTGATCTTGACAGCACGGATCTGGGCGGCTCCGATCTGGGGAGCGAGGGGGCACTGCGATGAGCCAGACCACGACGCAAGACTGGCGCGGCGTCGCCGCCGAAGATCAGGACGAGCTTTCGGAGCAGGTGTCGTTCCTGCTCCGCACCCGGTCCAGGCGACTGCTCGGCGAGTTGCTGCGGCCGTACCGCAAGGAGATCTTCCTGCTCGTCGCGATCATCGTGATCTGCAACGCCGCCTCCCTCGCCATCCCTTATCTGATCAAGGTGGGCATCGACACCGGCATCCCTCCGATGGTCGCCGGTGAGGGGTCGGCCACACTGGTGACGATCGTCGGGGCGGTGCTGGTGGCGGCGGCCGTCCAGGCGGCGACCCGGCAGGTCTTCCTCAGGATGGCGGGCCGGATCGGTCAGAGCATCCTGCTGGAACTGCGGCGGCGGGTCTTCACCCACTTCCAGAGGTTGTCGCTGTCGTTCCACGACGGCTACACCTCGGGCCGGGTCGTCGCCCGCCTCACCTCCGACATCGAGGCCATCTCCGAGATGCTGGAGTCGGGATTCGACGGCCTCGTCACGGCGGTGCTGACGCTGACCGGCACCGCGGTCCTGCTCCTCGTCATGGACGTCCACCTCGGCCTGGTGGCTCTGCTGCCGATACCGGTCCTGCTGCTTTTCACCCGCTGGTTCCGGCGGCAGTCGAGCCTGACCTACCGCAGGACCCGAGAGACCGTGGCACTGGTGATCGTCCATTTCGTGGAGTCGATGACCGGCATACGGGCGGTCCAGGCGTTCCGCAGGGAGCCTCGCAACCAGGAGATCTTCTCCCGGCTCAACGACGACTACCGGGCCGCGAACGTACGGGGCATGCGCCTGGTCGCGGTCTTCATGCCGGGCATCAAGCTGATCGGGAACGTCACGATCGCCCTCGTCCTGCTCTACGGCGGCTGGCTGGCCATAGACGGCGACGTCACGGTGGGCGTGCTCGCCGCGTTCCTGCTCTACCTGCGCCAGTTCTACGAGCCCATGCAGGAGATCAGCCAATTTTATAACACCTTCCAGTCCGCGGGAGCCGCACTGGAGAAGCTCTCCGGCGTGCTGGAGGAGAGGCCGGCGGTGGCCGAGCCTCGCGATCCCGTACGGCTGGAGCACCCCCGCGGGCAGGTGCGGTTCGAAGAGGTGGAGTTCTCCTACCTGGACGGCACCCCGGTGCTGTCCCGGATGGATCTGACGATCCCGGCGGGACAGAGCGTGGCGCTGGTCGGCACCACCGGGGCCGGGAAGACCACGCTGGCGAAGCTGGTGTCCAGGTTCTACGACCCCGTGGCCGGTCGCGTGCTGCTGGACGGGGTCGACCTGCGCGATCTCGGTGAGGACGCGCTGCGTGCCGCGGTGGTCATGGTGACGCAGGAGAACTTCCTGTTCACCGGCTCGGTCGCCGACAACATCAGATTCGGCCGGCCCGGCGCGACCATGGCCGAGATCGTCGAGGCCTCCCGGTCCATCGGCGCCCACGGCTTCATCTCGGCACTCCCCGAAGGGTACGACACCCAGGTCGGCAAGCACGGTGGCCGGCTGTCGGCGGGGCAGCGGCAGCTCGTGGCGTTCGCACGAGCCTTCCTGGCCGATCCGGCGGTGTTGATCCTCGACGAGGCGACCTCCAGCCTTGACGTCCCCGGCGAGCGGCTGGTGCAGCGGGCGATGCGGACGATCCTCGCGGACCGGACCGCTCTGATCATCGCTCATCGGCTGTCGACCATCGAGATCGCCGACCGGGTGCTCGTGATGGACAGCGGCAGGGTCGTCGAGGACGGCCCGCCGGATCGGCTCATCGCGCAGGCGGGCCGCTTCGCCGGCCTGCATCGGGCATGGCTGGACAGCATCTCGGACCACCCGGGCGTGCGCGAGTAGAGGATCAGGAGTTCCGGGCGGACCGGACGCGCGGGCGAATCCGCACCGGCGGCCGCGGGAAGGTCCCGCCCGGATCTCGAAGTGCGTCGCATCCCCTGAGGTGGGGTGTTGCGACGGCCACCAGAACGGAAGCTCTCATGGGTTAGGGGCGTTGCGGTGCCGGTGTTTCCTTCACCGCGGACCGTATGGGCAGGGGGCAGCTCTCGCCCCGTTCGATGTAGCGCACGCGGTCGGACAGGCCGCGGCGCTCGACCTCGCCGCGGAAGTCCGCCAGCGGCGAGGTGAAGGCCTCGTAGTCGTCGTAGTGCACCGGTATGGCATACCGAGGACCGGTGAAGGCCAGCCATTCGGCGCCCTGCCTGCCGTCCATGGTCACCATCATCAGGCCGAGGATCATGGTGCCGCCCAGATGGACGATGCCGACGTCGATGTCGGGGAAACGCTCCGGGATCGGGGCCAGGCAGCCATCCATCAGGGTGTCGCCGCTTATGTACAGGCGCAGGTCGACCCGGCCGTCCTGATGGCCGAACTCCAGCATGCTGCCCATCACCGGGGGCAGCAGCACCTGAGCCGCCCCTGGGGCGTGGCGGGCGGGCAGGGACGTGATCCGCAGGGTACGGCCGTCGCGGTGGAACAACCGGTCCTGCCACGTGCTCAGCCCCATGGCCCTGCCGAAGCCCTGGCGCCTCAGCCGGCGCGCCGCGTGGCGCGTCGTCACGATCGGCACGGCCCTGTCCAGGCCCCGGCGGGCCGTACGGTCCCAGTGGTCTCCGTGCATGTGCGACAGCACCACGACGTCGAGGGTCGGGAGCTCGTCGACACCGATCGCCGGCTCGGTGCGGCGCCGGGTGGTCAGGCCGTACCCGAGGTAGGCGTGCTGTCCACGATGGAGGAAGTTGGGATCGGTGAGCACCGCGAACCCGTTATAACGGATCAGCGTGGTGGCGTTGCCGACAAAGAACACGCCGTAGTCGCCGAAATCGACCATCATGGGCCTCCACCTGGTGCGGCATCCCGTCTGGCCCCCGGCCGCCTCCGGACGCTCACTCGACTACAGCGTTTCATGCGCGCGAGATCGGCTCCCGCCGGACCGGTCGTTGTGGTGACCGCTTTACCCGGTCCACCCGGCCGGACGGCTCCCATGAGGGTCGGCGTCCGGTCCGGGTGGCCGGTCCGAGTGGCTGGTTCGGGTGGCCGGTCCGGGTAGACGGCCGGTCGGTCACCGGCCCGGTCGGGTCTGGCTG